>JBKPQV010000647.1:0-25575 GCA_046734235.1 Acidobacteriota bacterium | reverse complement strand
CTCGTTTGGATTCTGCAAACGTCCCCACGACATGTCCGTCACGTGTAACAAACCATCCACACCGCCCAGGTCAACAAAAGCACCGTAGTCGGTAAGGTTCTTAATTTGACCCTCAACCACGATGTCCTCTTCGATCTGTTGGAGGGTTTGATCTTTACGTCCGGTATTTTCCTGCTCGATCACAGCCTTCCGCGATAGCACCACATTAGAGCGCTTGCGATTCAGCTTAATAACCTTGGCTTCGATTATCTGATTGCGCAGAGTGTCGAGATTCCTAACGGGTCGCACGTCTACCTGCGAGCCTGGCAGAAAGGCCGCAATGCCATCGATGTCAACACGCAAACCACCCTTAATCCGATCGATCACCCGACCTTTAACGCTCGTGTTTTCGCGATACGCTTTTTCAAGATCGTCCCACGCTTTCATGCGCACAGCATCAGCGCGCGAAAGGACAGGCAAACCATCTGCGGTTTCCATGCTTTTTACGAGCACTTCGACTTCATCGCCCGGCTTCACCGTAATTTCACCGTTCTCGGTGAACTCGGCTGGGTTTACGATACCTTCCGACTTGTAGCCAAAGTCGATAACGACTCCACGTTCGCTCAAACCGACTACGGTCCCGCGAACTACTTCACCTTCTTCAAGGGCAGCTTGCTCTTGCTCAAATTGATCCAAAAGTTGACCGAAGTCCATGTCGCCACCCGAACGTGATTCGTCGGCGTCATCAACTTCAACGGTTTGAGCGGCAGCAGCAGTAGCCACAGGTTGATTCACCACTTCGGAAGATTGCGGCGTAGTTTCTGGTTCGCCGGAGGTTGGTTTATTTTCGGCCTCGCTGTCATTCAGCTTGGGTTGTTCACTAGACATGCAGACTCCTGTAGTTCCCGATAACCTTTAGCGCGTTCGAAGATCATATCGCGCTTCTTCTGACCAGAACAGTCATCGCAGGTCTCGATGAAAGCCCAGACAGCACTAGCGGCTGTTCGTTGTTTGACGTTGGCGTTGTCGGGAGTTGAAGCTGGCGAGGATGCGAGCCGTTTGGATTTGGAAATGTTCGACCTAATTTCTTTCGATTACCGCCCTGCCGTAGTCACCCGCTTGATCCGACAAACACCCGCCGCCCTTTTTTACCGGGTAGGGCGGCACTGTACACGCCAGTGAGAGCGTATGTCAAGGCGGCGCAACGATTAGACGCTCAAGTTATCTGTTCGAAGATACGTCGGAATTTCGTGGGACCACATACACTCCAGCAGAGTGAGAACCGACAAAGAGAATGTTTTGATCCTGGGAATCAAAAGCCAGCGCCCAAATCCTCTGGCTCGGTAATCTTCTTTCCTTAGGATCAATGCGAGCCCATGTCACACCACCGTTGGTAGTGCGAAACACGCCGCCACCGACTTCGCTAATCTGGTACGCATTGCCGGCAAAAATCTCATCACCATTGCGCGGGTTAATCAGGATGCTTGTGAAATCGCCATAAGGAAGATTGCCGCCGCGTCGGTTGAACGTAGCCCCGCCATCTCGAGACATAAATAAGGATTGCTTTGTCCCAACGTAAACATAGTCTGGGTGTTGCGGATCCTGCGCGATCGTGTTGACCGGAAAGTCGCGTGGTATTCCGCTAGCCTGGCGCCATGTCTTTCCACCATCTTCAGTCACCAAAACTCCGGAGGATGGAGTGCCAACCCAAATCGTATCTGGCTGACGAAGATTAGTTGAAATACAAATTGCGCGCGGATCCTGGATAACGCCAAACGACAGTCGCTGCCACCCTTTGCTCGCGTCAAAACTGCGATACAGCCCCGTGTTTGTTGCCGCCAGAAAACCAGGTCTTTGCGTTTCGCTGTCAACCGTATGGACCAGGGCGTTGACTGCATCAGCAATAATTAGATCACTTCTTTCTCCCTCATCACCTCCATCAGTGGATTTTGAAACGCCCAATGCAGCAAGTGTGATGTCATCAAACTTTCCAGTTGCCGGGAGATGACGATCTGCCTGGAATCTCTTTAGTGCAGCCAGCGTTATTGGACCACCCTTCCCATCGGGTACACCGAGATGATATCCGGCGTTGTTCAAAGCTTCCTGAACAGCCATAACTGTTTCGGCCGGGAGTGCGGGTTGGCGAGGCTTGGTTGTTGGTGGAGCGCTCCTGGATCCTGCTTTGGATTTGCGCCTCGGTTTCTTCTTCGGTTCAGGAGCTGTTGTTGGGGCCCACACTGGAGCCCAGGAAGTACCACGGTCAAGTGATCGATAAACTCCGAGATTGGTGCCGAGGTAAATCACGTTCGCATCCTTTGTATCTTGAAGGATCGAATACGTAATTAATCGAGAGGGCATGCTACGCATCGAAGGACGCCAGCTCTCGCCACTATCATTACTAACAAAGAAGAAGCCACCACCTGTTGCTGTATTAATCGTTGAAGCGTAGATGCGATTAGGTGTCTCTCGATCAGGAAGTATGGCGTTCGCGAAGCGTCCACTAAAGCCACCATTCGTAGGGACAAACGATTTGCCGCCGTCATTCGAAACCATTACTCCATAGTTGTTCGTCCCGATGTAAATCATATCGGGTCGCGATGGATGAACAGCAATGGAGTTGATTTCAAGTTGGCGCGACGTAGTCACCATCCATGAGTCGGCATCGCCACCTTTTTCAGAGCGCCAGAACCCTTCTGTGGTGCCTGCATAAACAACGCCGGGCAGTGAGGGGTGCTGCAAGATCGCGCGTGTGCGACGCGACTGTGAAGGAATCCCCTGCACTTTACGCCAACTCTCACCCGCAGTCTTACTTTCATAGATGCCACTACAAGCTGAGGCAATGATGTGATTTGGATCACGAGGATCTATGTCGATTGCGAAGATGTCCGAGTCGTCAATGATGCCAGTCTTTATCGACTTCCATGTTTGCCCGCCATCCGTACTTTTGTAAGGCAGGTACCAGGTTCCAGCATAGATAATATTGCTTGTTCTCGGGTCGATCGCCAATGATTCAACGTGAAACAAATTCTGGACACTGGAAGTCGGTAACAGTTCCCACGACTCGCCAGCATTATCAGAACGGAAGATGCCGTTGAAAGTCCCAGCAATTAATGTATTTGGATCTGAGTCTGATTGTGCCAGCGAATGAATCGCCTCATTCTTCAGTTGTGAGCTTTCACGAAAAGTACGACCTCCATCCGTGGATTTGAAAAACCCACCCGGTTCTTTGTGTCGATGCGCGCCGACATACAAGATGCGTGGATTGCGAGGGTCGATGATTATGTGATCGACGAAAAGCCTCGGCTTTCCAAAGTTGTAGAGCAACTCCCAGGTTTTGCCGGCGTCGGACGAGGTATAAATTTGGCCGTCGAGGGTGCCAAAGTAGAAGCGGTCAGGATTGGTAGGATCAACAACCAAACCACGTACGTCTCCTCCTGGAGGACCTGTCGTACGCCAATCATTTGAATACATTGCCGGATCAGCGGCAGCATCTTTTGCAGAAGCGAATGTGGTGTTCTGAATTAGTGCGGTTACGGCAATAAGGAAAATCGCTACTACATGGGGGAGAAACTTTGTAAATCTATTCATCGTCAATTCATCCAAGGTTTGTTAGCTCATAAGGAGCGTCGCCCGCTCACCCGGTTCTTAGTTTATTACAATTCTCGTGCTTTGTGTTCAAAAGCTCAGCAGCAACATTCAGGCCGCGGGTCTAGGATGCCCGGGAATCGACTCTAAGTTGTACTTTTAGAACGCGTAAAGCGGACTCGAAAAAAAATTCAAATGGGCGGTGACTCTCAATCGAGGATCACCGCCCATTTGGGTTATAGCTGGCTATACGCCAGGTTTAATTGTTATTCATCACCCCGGCCACGACGTCTCGGCGCTGGTTTCTTCTTGCACGCGGGACATGGTGACACGGCACCTGTGGAGTCGGCCTGCGGAGCATCTGCGCCCTGAGGAACGATCCAGAGTTGCACCGTTAGGTCTGACTTGCAGCCACCATCAACGACAGTGATTCTGCCAGCCTCAATACCGCGGGTGTTGACCAGGTAATCCTTGGCACGGTCACCACGGGCTTGAGCCTCACCCTCACAGCTGCCATATACGATGATAGTTCCACCCGATCCAGGTTCATTCTGCAGCTGGATCGCGTAGTTATCGAGTCTGGCCTTTTCATCGTTGAATTTGATGTTGCCATACTCGTCGAACTTCTTCGCTTCGGCCTTCGGTGGTTTGACACTTGTCGTGCACGACGCTGTGGTCGAGCATGATGGATCGGCGCCACCGACGTTGACGGTTGCAGTTACGCTTTGGCCACCAAGACCGGCCGTATCAACTGTGATTGTCGAGGTTCCCTGGCCACCGGTAATTGTGCCAGCGGAAACTGACCAGTTGTACGTCCAGGTCGCATTGGCTGCGCCACCTGATACACTTGCGGTGAAGGTAATTGGCTGACCCAGATCAACTGAATCTGGACAACTTACCGATATATTCGGACATGGCGGTGGTGGAACCTTACAGTCAGTGCAATCACCAACCGTCACAGTTGCAGTACCGTTAGCGGTGTGCTGATTGCCATCGTTGACTTCAACGGTGGCAGTGTAAGTTCCGTTAGCGACACCTGTGAAATCCCAGTTAACGCTCTTGCCTTCACCACTGAGCTTGCCACCAGTAACTGACCACGTATAGAGCAACTGATCGTTGTCTACGTCTGTAAAGTTGGCGGTCAAGGTCACTGAATCACCCGTACCCGAGCAGCCTGACGCCGAAACAGCTGGCGGCACGCAGGGTCGTGTAACGCTACTAATTGAAGCAGAAGCGCTACCTGATGGCGGTTGATTTGGTGGCGGCGGTGGAGTTCTGGCATTTCTACGACCTACCCAGAACTGACCAATGAATCCGTTCGGATCTTCAGAGAACCGCATTCCAGCCGGGAAGCCATTCGAGGCCACCGCAACGCTGGTACCTGGAACAACTACCAGACCGCGGCCAATAACGTTGACATTGGTAACCTGTTGAACTGGCAGATTGAAACTAACTGGATTGAAGTGATCTTCGTCCTGTTGATTCATATGCCTGCGGTAAGCAACACCAAAACCAAACCAGCGTCGCGGATAAATCTTGATACCGCCGAGCACATCAACCGGATTGTTCTCAAACGCGTTTGGAGTTCGACCACCCATGTAGGTAATTGAACGAACTTCAGCGATTGGCTGGAAGTGTTCATTGATGGGGAAGTCGAATCCAACACCCGTAAAGAGCTCATCAGCTCGATCGAGCATTACGCCACCAGCGCCCTTCGGATTGCTGTTCAGAGTGTATACAGCGTTTGCGGAAACATTGACGTGCTTGCTCAAGCGACCGTCAACGAAAACGCCCAAACCAAAATCGCCAATATCACCACCAGGACTAGCGCCTCGCTGCAACTGGTTAAACCCAGAAGCGTCGTCACCTTTATCGGTGTAGAACCGATAGAAGCCGAGGATGCCTACCCCAAGCGGATTATTTGGACCAGTGAAGCGATATTTCGCACCTACTTGCATGGTGCCAAAGGCCGACTCACCGTAAAGGCGATTAATAAACGGCGCGTCAGCAATGTAAGTTGGCGTAGTTGTGAACGTAACCGGTATGGTAATCGGCAACGTTAAAGCTGTCGCGGGAAGTACAGTCGTCGCCAAAACTATTCCAGGCAGAATACTTCCTGCCGGCGAGCCGATGCCTGGGAAGTTATCAGCCGATCCAAACGATCCGCTGTTTCCCTGCACCTGTACTGGTCCCAGAAGAGCATTGAAACCGGGGAAGCCAAACTGTTGCCCAATCTGACCCGGCCCCAAGCCGAACGTACCCGCGCTACCACCAACAAACGGGAATTGCACAAAAGGCTGATTGTGGCGTGGCCGGAAAAGCGCCGTATTCGCTAGCGTGCCCACGGTTGGACCACTCGGCGCCAGAATGATCGCGGCTGGACTGTCGAGCACCGTTCCATGGAACAACTGCGAGTTGGGCAGGTAAAACCCTGACAGGTTTTGTGGATTGTTTACCTTAACCCCGCGATAACCTTCGGTACTAAAGAACAGTTCCAGGTGGTCATTGATTCCGACGTTAAAGCTGAGCGGAATAACGGTCAAATCAACATTGCCCGGATCGCGGTCGTAATTGCTGTAAGCAATGCTGAAGGTAAACTCACCCTTACGAAGGGTGGATCCATCATAGATTGTGAATAGGCCGGTTGGACCTCCCGGTGGGCCACCTGTACCAACCGTCGGAGATTGATTACGTGGATCGGACGGAGATCTTAATGTCTGTGCTGATACTGCGGCACACAGCACCAACGAAACGAGCGCGGCTAAAAGCGCCCTAGTTGCGAGTCTCATCGCATTCCTCCTGCAAATGAGTAAAAGAAATTCTGTAATAGCGCCGCCGGATCCAACGAGCCGAAAATCATCAAAAGACTCTCACTTGTATGCGGAGGCCCCCTACAATTGTCAAAAAGTTCGCACCGCATGGACCATGGGATCCTGCGGCGGCGCTCGGATTGCGATGAAACAGAATACTTCGGCCTAACATTGAGTACCCTAATTCATCTAGATGCTATTCCCGAGTTGTTCGAAGCGTGAGTCCTCTTCTAAGGGAAGGGACCCTCCCGTGTCAATGATTTCGTCACTCTAAATTCGCGCACACGACTAAAAAATGATATCGCTGGTCCGAGTGCTAAATCATGCCAGACCATACTCTACCTTAAAACGGAAATCAAGCCCTTTTCACGACTTAGCGGCCATATTGTTTATGTTTTTTCGGTCACGCATAGATGCCTCTCATGCGTGTATCATAGGCCACGCGGTCTATCGCCAGCATGTACGCGGCGGTCCTTGTATCGACCGAATGAGCATCTGCGTAACGACAAAGATCGTTGAAGCTGGCTACCATTTTGTCCTGTAATCGTTCGTTCACGACATCTTCCCGCCAGAAGTAACCCATCCGATCCTGAACCCATTCAAAATATGAAACAGTCACGCCTCCAGCGTTCGCCAGAATGTCAGGCACCACGAAGATTCCTTTTTCGTGAAGTATTTCATCAGCCGCGGCGGTTGTAGGACCATTCGCACCTTCAGCAAGAACCTTGCACTTAAGCCGATCAGCATTTTGTGAAGTGATTTGATTTTCGGTCGCAGCCGGCACCAAAACATCGCACTCCAACTCCAATAACTCCTGATTTGCAACAAAATCGACACCTTTGTACCCCTCAAACGATCGCGTGGCAGCCAGGTAATCAAGGGCTTCAGGAATGTTGATACCTGCCGGATTGTAGATCCCACCATGAATGTCGGATACCGCAACGACCTTGTAGCCAGAGTCGTGGAGCAGCCGTGCGCCGATTCCTCCGACGTTACCTGATCCCTGGACGACCACACGGGTATCAGTCGGCTTCATCTTGAAGCGCTTGATCGCCTCGTTGATGACAAAGAGGATTCCACGTCCGGTGGCCTCGCGCCGGCCCGAGGAACCACCGAGATCAATCGGCTTACCAGTTACGACCGCAGTCACTGTATGCCTTGCATGCATTGAATAGGTGTCCATGATCCAGGCCATGGTCTGCTCGTTAGTATTCATATCCGGCGCGGGCACATCTTTTTCTGGTCCAATGAAGTCCAGAAGCTCAGCCGCATATCGACGGGTCATTCTTTCGAGCTCGCCCATCGACATCATCTGAGGATCGCAAATGATGCCTCCCTTGGCGCCACCGAAAGGAACATTCACAACCGCGCATTTCCAGGTCATCCACGCCGCCAGTGCGCGAACCTCATCCAGAGAGACATCGGGCGCGTAGCGAATTCCACCCTTGGCCGGCCCACGCGCGAAATTGTGCTGAACGCGATAACCTTCAAACACCTGAATTCTGCCTGAGTCCATTCTCGTGGGTATGTAAACTTTGAGTTCTCGATTTGGAACTCTCAACACGGCATATAAATCAGGATCGAGATCTAGTAACTGAGCGGCCCTATCAAACCGCGACATCATCGACTCAAATGGATTCTGTTCTTTTATTTCCCGGATATCATCGACATAAATCGTGCTGTACATGCTGGTCATTGCGGGTCTCCAAGGGCAGAGTCCTCGATTAGACTCCGCACCGAAAACAAAAAGGGATTAAAACTAAATACGAAAATGGGGCTTAAGGTTTTAAGACTTCGTTCATAGAGCCCGAACGAAAGCCTTGCAGATCCAACGTCACATACTTAAAGCCAAGTTCTCTGAACCGCGCAGCCAATTCTTCAATCACATCCTTTTTCAGCACACGATCCATTTCAAGCGTGGAGATCTCCAGACGAACAAGGCTATCGTGATGGCGAACCCTAAACTCACGAAAGCCAAACTCTCGAAGTATTTCTTCACCGCGATCAATTTTTGACAAGCGCTCGATAGTCACTGGCGTACCATAGGCGATCCTGGAAGAAAGACACGGACTGGCTGGCTTGTCCCAGGTCGGCAGATTCACGCGGCGGCTTAATTCGCGAACGTCCGCCTTGCTCATTCCAACTTCAATTAAGGGACTTCTCACTGAATGCTCGCCCGCAGCTTTTCGGCCTGGCCGGTAATCGCCGAGATCGTCAATTGTAGAACCATCCACGACGAACGTAATTCCTCGTGACGCAGCGATCGATTCAAGCTTTCCATACAACTCATCTTTACAGAAGTAACAGCGGTCGCCCTTGTTAGCGACATAACCTGGACTACTGAGTTCGTCCGTTTGGATTCGCTCATGATGAAAACCAAAGTCTTTAACGACTTGTTCAATCTCTGAGCGTTGGTAGCCGGCTAAACTGGCAGACTCTCCTGTAATGCAGAGTGCTTTTTCACCAAGCTCAGAGTTTGCGACATAAGCGACATAGGAGCTGTCTACTCCTCCCGAATATGCCACAATCACAGAACCGAGAATGCGAAACAGTTCGCGCAGCTGCTCTTCCTTTGCCAGAACGTCATTCGACAGTTTGCCCGCGTGAGGATTGATACTAACAACCCCGTCGTTAACGCCATCACCGGATTGAGTGCAGAGGGACACTTTGATTTTCTTCTCGCTCTTTAAAAGTTATTCGTTGGGTAGCGGCATGGTAGCTCATGCATCAACGGACGTGCAACAAGCATCTCAAGTCGTGTGAGCAGTTACAATAGCGGCGATTTTGGACGCATTGACTAATCGCATGCTAACATTCCGTGCATCCCCAGCACCTTCTTTTACCCGCGATAGGTGGTTCAGTTTTTTGTTTATCGAATCTGAATTTCGGTTGCCCTTTTTCTCAGGATATCTGCGCCAGATCACGGTCCTCGTGCTGCTCGTGGCAGGCCTTGCTTCAGTCTCAGTTGCACAGACGGATGAGTTTGGCGATGCTGCGGCAGATCCTATAAAACTGTTCGAGCGCGGCCAGGGAGCTCACGCTCGCGGTGAGTTCGAAAAAGCGCTGGACTACTACGAACAGGCAATCAAAGTCAGACCCGAATTTCCGGAAGCAGAATTTCAACGAGGGAACGCGCTGGTCTCACTTGGACGAGCAGATGAAGCTCAGGCAGCATTTCGGCGAGCCATCGCGCTGAAGAAGAATTGGTCGCTCCCTTACTCTGCGCTGGGTGCACTCTTGATGAGACGCGAGCGCGACCACGAGGCAGCAGATCTCTTCCAACAAGCACTCTCGATCGACAATCAGGACAACGTTGCGCTGCGCTTATTGTCAGAACTGCGATTGCGCGAAGGAAATGCAAAAGAGGCGCTGACGCTCGCGACGCGCGCAACACAGAACCCGGATGCACCAAAATCCGCGTGGGTAGGACTGGCAATAGCTCAACGGGCGAATGCCAATAAAGAAGCAGCGCGAAAAACATTGGACCAGGTCCTGGCAGATGAGCCCACAAACCTTGCGGCGCTGTTGGAACGTGCTGATTTATTAACTGACGAAAAGGCGTACGATCTTGCCATTACTGATTTGAAAGCTGCTGAAAAGTTGAGACCAGCTGATAAAGTCGTGCTCTCTCGGCTAGCGTACGTGTATCAACAGGCTGGACGCTCTGAAGAAGCAGCCACCGTTGCTAAAGCAGCAGGATTGGAAATTCAACAGAATTCAGCTGACGACAAGATCCGAGTTATCGGAACGCCTGAGGAGATTGAAGCTGCGAACAGTGAAGATCGGAAAGTAGCGCGCGCCGCCATCGAGAAACTGATTGAGAAGAACCCACGCAGCGCAATGCTACTCGCGCGGTTAGGGGCATCATATCGAGTTGATGATCCAGCCCGCTCCCTCGAACTCTATAGACGGGCGGCGGAACTTCAACCAACAGAAGCTGAGTATGCTGTTGGATACGCTGCGGCATTGGTCCAGACCAGGCGCTTTAGCGAGGCCGCAAATATCCTCCGCCAGGTAGTGAAGAGAAATCCAGACAACTATCCCGCTCATGCAAACCTCGGAACAGCACTTTACGAAATGAAACAGTATGCACTCGCTGTCCCTGAATTTGAATGGGTGCTTGCGGCAAAGCCCGACGTGGTCGTGGCTCACTATTTTATTGCCACGTCGCATGATTATCTTGGAGAATATCCGGAAGCCCTGGCTGCTTACGAAAAGTTCCTCGCAAGCGCCGACTTAAAAACAAACCAACTGGAAATAGAGAAAGTCAAACTTCGCCTGCCTACCCTTCAACGTCAAATTCAACTGGGAGAGGGTGTAAAGAAGAAGCCTTGACACTGTCTATGTTTGCTGAACGAACGAGCAGAGTCGTCTTAATATTGTTCCCACTGTTTTTGTGTGCTCCGATTGTGTTCGCCCAGGATCAGCAGCCAACGCCACAACCAACCCCGCTCACCGCGCCGCCACCAATTAGAGCAATTACCAAGGAAGAACGGACACAGATCGAAACTCCCTCCGATCCCAAAACGCGCGAACGGATAACAATGGAGCTTGCCAGCCAGCACTTAGCAACGGCCGAAAAATACACTTCAGAATCAAACTACGAAGCAGCTTCTCATGCAGTGGGTTCCTATCATGCGCTCATTCAAAATTTACTCACTTACCTGGCATCGATGAAACGCGACAGTAATAAGACTCGCGACTTATATAAGCGTCTCGAGATGACTCTGCGCGCCGACGGTCCGCGGCTAACCGCGATGAGAAGAACAACACCCATTGAATTTGCAGTGTGGATAAAACAGGTAGAAGACTTCGCGCGTGAAGGCCGGACAGAAGCTCTGAACTCATTCTACGGTCATACAGTTGTACGCGATGCTCTGAAGCCGGACGACAAACCTACTGATAAACCCAACTCACTGGTGCCAAAGAGTAAACAACCATGACTAGTCGACGCCTATTCGTTTCCCTCCTTCTTGTGATGTTAGTCTTCGGGTGCGCAGTTTCGTCATCCGCACAGCGCGATCACTTAACGACGCTTGAGGTCGAACGGGTGAAAGAAGCTCAAATACTCGACAAGCGGATCGATGTCTTTATTAAAGCCGCCGAACGCAGATTGATGGTGCTGAATGGTACTCAGGCCGCAAACGCTAAACAATTGAAGAAAGATTCGGAGCTGTGGGGTGATCTGCCGACCGGATCGCAGGCTGAACTGATAGGCGATATTGCGAGAATCCTGGATGAAGCCATCACGAACATCGACGATGTTAGTTCACGCGATGATAGAAACCCATTGATTCCAAAATCACTGCGGAAGCTGGCCCTCTCAGTCAACAGCATCATGACTCAGGTCGCGCCTTTTAAGGATAAAGCGAAGTCAGATGCCGACATAGCCAGCCTCGAGTTGCTAAATGAGGATGCGCAACAAATTCTCGAGGCGTCAAAGAGGCTACCGCCCGAGGTGGTTGAAACTAAAAAGAAGAAGAACTAGGTGATTTCAGATTTAAGATTGCAGATTTCAGATTGTGGGGAGGTCGATAGCATTCCACAACCTCCCATCAAATCTTCAATCTGCAATCTGAAATCTTAAATAACTCACCTCTGTTTAACCTTCGCCACGACGGCTCTTGCTTCAGCGTCAACCGCAACTCCAGCGCTGTTTTCTTCACCCTCTTCTTTAGCAGAAGCATTTGATTGCAAACGCGGAGTCGACTCGCCAACAGCGAACAATTTGAACTCTAGTTTGGCTTCCGTTTTTGCAGCCCCGCTACCCATTCCGGAAATGCCCCCCAGCAATCCTCCCAACTTATTCGTCTTCAAGGTCGCGATGTCCGTATAAAGGATGAAGTCACACTTTTTCACCTTCGCTTCAGCCTCGGCTTCCATTTGTGAACTGGCGTTCAAAGGGATCGCGTCAACTCCCGCTGCGGAAATACTGCCGATCAAACGCTGCCTGAGCGCGTCAGCTGAGATCTGACTACGCGACTTGTTATTGAATTGGACCACTCCAACCAAGACTGAACCTGGCTGCTTTCCTTGTGACGCACTTGTTGAGGTCGAAGGTGCACTCGGGCGAGAGGTGTCTCCTGGATTTTGCCCCTGGCCCATGGCGGCCATGATCGAATTCATGCTAGGCGTACCGTATAGCTCCGAACTGTTCGCTACTTGCGTGTAACCTGCAGGGACATCAAACAACGACTTGTCCAGCGTGGCTCGCGACAATTCAATAACTTCTTTTGTTTGCGAAACTACCACCTGACCATTGTCACCATACATCTTCATGGTCTCGATCAGCGGGTAGCCAAGTTTTGCATTGCCTTCGCGCCGAGTTCTGACTTCGTCTTTGCAGGCCACACCGCGAGGACCCGCCGGCGTCATTTGTGTTGGTCTGTTGATGTCGCAATTGAACTCAACATTTAGATCGATATACCAACCATCCACTTCTGTACGACGATTTCCCGGATTACACGAGTCTGGGCCAGCCTTGATCGTGGTAGAGCTTTTAATGTGGCGTGCAGCAAAGCCAAACATCTCCTTGCGCTCGCCTGTATCGATTGTACTGGTCACATACTCAACAAGGCCGCCTTTGCGGGGGGCAGTCGGTGCCGGTGCGGGACCGCCGGGTGCGGTGCGAGCAGGAGGCTCACCTGTATCCATCGGAGTAATGATGTACTTCTTCGTCGCGTCGCTGAACTGAACTGTTTGTTTCAGATCACACTGGGTGATGGTAACTGTGTCGTAGCCATATCCCGTGTGATTCTCGCTTCGCTCGCGGGCTCCTTTAATCATCGTTACAGATTCCATTGGCTGGCCCGCCATACCGGCGCCACCAACAGTCATCTTGTATTTCACCTTGAAATCGTTTTGTGTCGATGCTGTTTGGTTACGGGTTTGCGCAACAAATACTGAAACTGTTCCCAAAAGCAGAAGTGAAAACAGAAATAAGTTTCTTACGTAAGTCCTTTTAGTCACTGATGGTTCTCCCCTGTTGTTTCTTAACTAAAATTTATCCCACACACAGAAAAGATTTGGTCAAAGCGAAAACAGAGCCTGAGAAGTTTATCCACCGATTACGCAGATTACGCCGATTCCTGCCATGAGTTGCTCATAACTTGTCAAACTGATTCAAAATCTGCGTAATCGGTGGATAGTTTCCCGTCTTCGATCGAGTTTCGATGCGTGGTCCGTGAGTTAATTGTGAATGTTTCGCAGTTTCTCGGTTGCTCTTTTAATTGCTGCCACAAGTCGTTCCAACGACTCTTTTGCGTTTGCTGAATTCCGATCATCAAGAGCTTGCTGGAAATCAGTCAGTGGCTGAGCAGCATACCCCGTATAGATGCCCGGCGCATAGATCTGATGCTTGTACCATGGTCTCCCTCTCAGGCCTTTGTCGTCGATAAACTGGCGCTCGACTCCGATTAGACCGTCGTTGATTTTCTTCAGCGTTGCAGCATTATTCTTTTCTGAACTTGCCTCCTGCCTGCTCTTCTCAACTCGCGTGGCTTCTTTTGCAAAGTCGTCGACAGCATTGGTAAATGTCTGCGGATCAAAAGCTGAGTCCAGACGTCGCTGTTTCGCTTGCTTCATTGCGTCAGCAAAGAACTCCCGAAGCTGAGTCGCGTAGTCAGAGTAGTCGAAAGGCAAAGCGTCTGCGTTTGCTAATCGCATCGCCAGTGTTCCCCAAAGCTGGGCTGCGGCGGTGTGATAAACAAATCCAGGATCGCCGAAATGGTCCATCCAGTAAAACGAGTCGTAGGCTGAATGGTAAACACCGTAATCGCCGCTGAATCCCATGTCTGTAGATGGAACCCCGAGGTGCTGCAAGAAAGGTGTGTAGTCGGATCCGGATCCAAGGGCACCAATGCGAGCTTCTGAATTGTCACCAATGTCGGTTGTGCCGCGATTCGAGCGTACGCGATCTTGCCACTGCTGATAAATCGACTTTCCTGTTTTTGGATCCTTCACGTCACGAGTCACCTGACGCAAAACTTTCCATAACGACGGTACTGATGAGGCGCCAAAATTTCCTCCTGAGACTGCTACGTCAACGTTCAAATAGGCCACGGCCTTTTCACGCAATTCATCTGCGTTTTCTTCAGCCCATTCGGTCGAACCAATCAACCCGTATTCTTCAGCATCCCAACTACACAAAATAATCGTGCGCTTTGGTGTCCATCCTTTTTTCAAAAGCTCGCCAAGCCCTCTGCCAACCTCGAGCATGGCAGCAGTTCCGCTGTTCGGATCAACTGCTCCGAAAACCCA
The DNA here is from genome assembly GCA_046734235.1 of Acidobacteriota bacterium. Taxonomy (GTDB): domain Bacteria; phylum Acidobacteriota; class Blastocatellia; order Pyrinomonadales; family Pyrinomonadaceae; genus PSRF01. The sequence continues at coordinate 10,942 of JBKPQV010000647.1, read as the reverse complement.
CGCATCGCGATGGTTGCCAAGAATGACCCAGCGATCCTTGTCCTGAGTGCCATCGATTCGGACTATTACGTCCCAGATAGTCCGTTGTTTGTAATCCATGTCAGTTTTTAAGCGGACTTTTACACCTGGCGTGCCGCCCACGTGGTACGCAAAAGGCAAACCACCTTGAAAACCTCTTGGTCGCACTGGCCCCTGCAATGGAGTAATCAGAGTTTTTGCAACGTCGTAAGCAATCGGTTGAACTGGTATGCGCGTAAGATCCGTCGCCTCTTCCGGCTTCAGCCGGGCAACACCAGGCACTGATGGCTTACCAGGTGTTAGTGGATCTCCCGGGTAATCAAACAAGTACTGAACTGAGCCTCGCTGACCTGATGCAACGGGACGCCAGGGACCTTTTGGATAAACGTCACCTTGCATATAGCCATCGTCGGCAGGGTCTGAGTAAATGATGCAGCCGATCGCGCCCTGATCTTGGGCCACTTTCGCTTTAACGCCTCGAAAAGAGTTTCCGTAGCGCACGATTACGATCTTGCCCTTGACATCAACTCCAATTTTCTTGAGATCTTCGTAGTCTCCAGGTAACCCATAGTTCGCGTAAACAAGCGAACCTGTGACATCGCCACTCGCACTGTATCCATTAAATAAAGGAGTAATCTTTGGATGAGAAGAAGTCGGATCCCCCGGAACCACCGCTTCCGTTACCGACAATCTCTGTCGCCTTTTGGTAATGAGTTCGACGATGCTGGGACTGTTTGGGTAAGGAAGCCAAACTTCATACTCCTTAAGCTCTGCGTTCAAACCAAAGCTGCGCAATTGATCCCGAACGTAGATTGCCGTGGCGTAGTCTTCCTTTGTACCTGCGATATGCGGCTCGATAGTTAAACGTCGTAGATGTTCACGTGCCGATTTTGGAGCGGGGACAGCGCGAAACTGCTCCTCCCAACGTCGTTCGGCATCAGCATTCTCTTCGGAAAAACCATCAAGCGCCGAAGCGTTCGGTCCCTGTGAAAAGGCGAAACGGGGCGTTGTTGGAAGAGCGAAGAAAGCGATGAGTAGAAAAATAGCGGTAATACGAATCAATTTGGTTTTCATTGGAATCGAGGAGTTAGCATTTGACGGCCAGAGGTGAACAATACATCATCGCTTGCCGTACAATGAAGTTGCGTTTGTGAAATCTTTTTGGAGCCAAGCGAAAGCGAATACTCAGGACCTGATATGGACAGTCGATATTACCCAAACGTTGAAGCTGACTTACCGAAACTTAACACCGAACTACGGACCTTATTCGACAGCGAATTCGAGGTACAAATGTTCCAGGTTTCGACGACAAGCATTGTGCAAGCTCGCAAGTCGAATACTTTGCGCGATCTCACTGGCCTCTCGTCAGCACTAACAATCAAAATTACGCCCGAACCAGGCGGTACACGCGTCGAAATCGGAATGCAAAAATGGTTCGATAAGGCTGCAGTCGCAGCTGTGGGTGCAATAGTATTTGCACCGCTGCTCGCCCTGGCTGCGCTTGGCGCTTATTGGCAATACAAACTTACAGAAGACGCTTGGAAGATAATCGAAGATCACATCGCAAGCAAAGCAGGTGGCTACGTCCCGCCGTTACCAGGCCGCTGTGGAACTTGTGGAGCTGCAAACGTTGCCGGCTCTGACTTCTGTTCGTCGTGTGGGGCAAATCTGAAGATCGGTCAGACTTGTGCATCGTGTGGCGCAACGCAACGAGATCCTGCCGCCAGGTTCTGTAATCGTTGTGGCAAGCAACTATAAACAATACTCAGTCATGCCTTAACGCACGAACGGGATCAATCCGCGCGGCTCGTGCTGCTGGATAGAGGGCCGCTACGATCGACACAACCAGAGCAAATAGGATCGCTCCCACCGACAAATACAGTGGCAACGAAAAAAAGTCGATGAATCCAGCCCCTTGAGGCTTGAGAATAAAGCGATAAGCAAGTCGATTGGCGATCCCGTCGATCCCCCACGCTACCAACACGCCAATCAGCCCACCAAAAACACCGATTACAGCGGCTTCGACAAAGAAGATCAATTTGATTTCACGATCCTCTGCGCCTATCGCTTTCATGATCCCAATCTCGCGAGTGCGTTCCAGGATCGACATGATCATTGTGTTGGCAATTCCAAAGGAAGCGACCAATAGCGAAATGCCTCCCAATAATCCCAGCACGGAATCAACAATCAAGAAGACTGTTCTAATCTGATCCAGCTGATCAACAACTGAGAAGCTCGTGAAACCCAGGTCGGTAATCTGCTTCCGAACATTAGTAATTGCTACCGGATCTGTTACTCGAACCACTGCTGAATCGTATCCCTCAGTCTGCCCTTCAGAGAGATTTCCGCCCTGGCGCGCAAGTGCGAGAGCCACACGACTCATTTGACCACGATGTTGTTTACTCCAGTCTTCTGCGACCTTAAGCGGTATGTATATACCGGCGCCAGGCATTAGGCCACGCAAGCCACCTTGGCCAACCCCCTCCTTAATTTCTGTCAAGACACCTACAATTTGAAAAGGTCGGGTATCAAGATTCGAGCTCGACTCGTCAAGTCCACCATCATCCAAAGGAATACCAAAGAAGTTTGGAACTTCTTCTTCTTTCTTTTCCTCTGTCTTATCGTCAGGAGGAGCTAATAATTCAATGGTCTTGCCGATAGCGTCGGCAGGCTTCTCGTATCCAAAGTCGCGCGCGGTTCTTTCGGTAACGACAGCCTCATTCGCAGTGGGAGCTGAAATCATTTTGCCGGCGGAAAAGCTCTGAAACCGTGAGGAGGCATTCGGAATGTTTGCACCACCAACGCCCTGACTCATCACCTTGCCGTTCGAACGCACAAAGCTTCCAAAGTTGACATTGGGTTCTACGTAAGCAACACCCGGAATGCGAGCAATTTCCTGCACGCCATTGTCATCCAAAATACGTGAGGCAGTTTTTTCAGTGCGCCGACGTCGTTCACCTTCATCTCGACGACCAGCGAGACCCGCTAGATTACTCAAACCGCGGCCGAACACTTCAATTTCATTAAAGAGATCGAGCGCACCGATTCGAGCGAACATGTTTCGCTGTAAGCCAAGCCCAAACGACACCATCGTCACAATCACAGCCACACCGACGATTACTCCCATAGTAGTAAGAGTCGCGCGCAGTTTCGCTTGACGAAGATTTCGCAGGGCCAAATGAAGAATATCGAGAAAACTCATGACTATAAAGGAAGTCTTAGTGCCTTGACCCGAACACAAGTTTCACTGCATCAGGGGTCCAGTCTGCAAGACTATGAGTTACCGCCTCAGCACCTGCAGCGCGTAGCGCATCTTCGCTAACGGTATTTGTCACACCCAGCGTATGCATCCCGGCAGTACGAGCTGACTGAATACCAGGCGGTGAATCTTCAATGGCCAGGCATTCATCCGGCAACAACGGTAACAACCTTTCCTGTTTCCGTTTTTCGTTCAATTTTTCGAGACCGCGACGATAACAATCTGGAGCCGGCTTGCAGACAGAAACATCCTCAGCCATCACCAGCACTGAAAAAAGCGGATCAAACCCGGCACGTTCAAATACGTAGCCAATCTCCTGTTTGTTTGCCATGCTCACCAGGCCAATCGAAAAATGGCGAGCCGCAGTCTTAAGAAAGGTGACGACACCAGGAAAGAGCGGCAGTTCATCTTCAATCATTTTCCTATGCCGCTCCGTTTTCGCTTCGAGTACCGACAAGACAACGTCCTCTCCACCATTCTTCTTAGCGCGTTCAAACACAAATTTTACAAAAGTTTTGTCGTCCATTCCCAAGGCATCGAAGTACCACTCTTTAGTCAGTTCAATGTCGTAGTCCTTTAATACTTCCTTGTAAGCATCCATTTGAATGATTTCGTCGTCGATTATGACGCCGTTGAAGTCGAAGAAAATGGCTTTGATCATGGGCTCTGTAGTTGAAGGGGTTCTGGGCTAATCGAATAGGACTTATTGGACCAAATTGGACCGATTACTTTCTTATTTGCGCGATCTTCTCATTCTGGTCTTCAAACAACTTCGGCAACCTTTCGCTCTCGAGCACGTCCAACCGGCGCAGTACTTCGATTATTGACAATTCGTTTTTCAAGTTTACCTGGTAATCGAGATCCGCTCGCAGTCGATCTTTTTCACCCTGGCGGTTCTGCGACATCATGATGATTGGCGCTTGCATACCCGCGATAACGGCCAGGACAAGATTCAACATCTGGTAAGGAATCGGATCAAAGCCTTTTACCAGAATGTAAGAGTTAAAGATGATCCAAAAGATTATCAAGGCGATAGAAACCCCGATAAATTTCCAACTGCCTCCGAATTCGGCGATGAGATCTGCAGCGCGGTCCGCAATCGTAGCGCGCGCCTGCGCTTCTTCGTTCACGTTCTTCGAAACTCTTGATCGCAATAGTTCGTCGGTTCGTCTCAGTCGATCGGTTAAAGCACTCAACATCTTTAACGCAACGTCCGGATTCTTGCGCACAAAACCCAGAAACGAATCGCGAGATAGTATTGCCAACCTGGCATCCTCGATTACGTAAGCATCGGCTGAGCGTTGCCGGCCATCGATGATCGACATCTCACCAAAGAAATCTCCCTGGGCAAGTTCTGCCAGCGTCACTTCATTCTTATCTTCGTCCTGAATTGAGATCCGCACTCGACCTCTTTCAATCAGGTACATTGCGTCCCCTTTGTCACCATGTCGAAACAGTCGCATGTTACTGGCGACTTCCTGTTCGGTAAGCAAAGCGCGCAGGTCTTTTGCGGCCTCGTCGTCGAGCGAACCGAACAGGGGTACAGAGCGCAGCGCCTCGAGGGTCATCTGGCTGGCAGGGTTAGACATTTTTGTCCTCCGGAGAGATCTTCTTTTATTCCTCAGATTTCAAATTTCAGATTTCAGATTTCAGATTTCTCTGCGTCTCCGCGTACTCTGCGTCTCGGCGTTAGGAAGGCCGCTTACGACAAGGGTTCTTCAACGCAGGCAGAGTACGCTGAGACGCGGAGAAAATCTGAAATCTTCAATCTGAAATAACTTTCCCATCCTTCATAAATACGATCCGATCAGCAAAACTATTGGCGAGTTCGTGATCGTGAGTCACCATGAGAATCGTAAGCGCATCATGACTGACCATCTCACGCAATAACCCCAACAATTCGTGGGCGCGAATAGAATCGAGATTTCCAGTTGGTTCGTCGGCAAGCAAAACCTTCGGATTGTTAGCGAGCGCTCGCGCAATTGCGACTCGCTGTTGTTCACCTCCGGATAACTCTGAGGGTCTATGCGACATTCGATCAGTCAGGCCAACCCGGCCCAGCAACCTAGCTGCTCTTTCACGTCTCTGCTGCCCGCGCATTCCACCAAATGCCAGCGCCAGCGAAACGTTCTCTTCAGCGCTCATCGTCGGAATCAAGTTGAAGTTCTGGAAAATCATGCCCACGGAAAATCTGCGGTATCGCGCCATCTCTCGCTTACTAAAAGGACTCAAAGGCTTGGACGCGAAGTAGACTTCCCCTTTCGAAGGGTGGTCCAAACCTCCGAGCATGTTAAGCAGTGTAGATTTGCCTGAACCCGATGTACCCTGGATGGCAACAAATTCACCTTCCTTTACTTCAATGGAAACGTTGTCCAAGGCAGTTACATTGTTGGTCCCCATTTGGTAGACCTTTGAGACTTCTTTCGCAGCGAGCAATGACTCCATAAGAATTTTTGCGAAGCACCTAGATGGCAACAGACCGTACTCGCCAAAGTTCAGCCTGTTCCTCTTCAAATCCCTTCAACGTCATTTGAAACGACTCAGCCTGGTACTTGCTTGAACTCAAAAGATCAGCAACTTCCTGATGTTCCAGGACGGCGTTAGACAGGATGATGTCAGTTCCAGTAGAGAGGCCCTCTAAACGTGCGGCCATGTTAACGGTCGAACCAAAATAATCGAGTCGATCATTCAAAGTCACGGCGATGCACGGTCCAGTGTGTAAACCTGCTTTTAGTTGAAGTGGCATTGTGCCAGTTGTTGGATCCGCTAAGGCAGCCTGTGCTTCTAACATTGCGAGTACGGCGTTGACTGGATTACGAAAAACCGCCATCACGGCATCGCCGATAGTTTTTACGATGGCCCCATCCCGATTGGCGATAAATTTTTTGAGCACGTCAAAGTGGTTCATCACTCGACCGAATGCAGTTGCGTCGCCGATCTCACGATACAATCTGGTGGAGTGGCGCAGGTCCGTAAACAGAACAGTGAGAGTACCAACGGAAATCTGTTCACCGGGTCTTAATGCTTCGGTAGAGAATAGATCGCGGAAGATTTGGAGTGCAGTTACTTCAGCAGCCGTGGCCGCCTGATCACTCCAAGTCATGCGCTCAAGAATTAACAATTGTTCTGCTTCAGTCTGATTCTTAAGCGTCAACACAGAACGCTTTGATAAGTTCAGCGCCTGTTCGTTCCAACCCTCCGACGAAACTACAACCGTTACCTCTTTTTCTCCATCCGCCGAGACATTTACCGCTTGAGAACCCTGTAGCTCCAGAGCGCGTAACCGATAACTTCCCGAACCGAGAGGTAAATCCAGGGCTCGCTCAGCCCCTGGCGTGAGAAGTTGCTGTACGACGACATGTGGAGTTCGTTCCGGACTCCCAATGCAAAAGTTTTCGAGTTCAACCCGCCGAATTGCCGGATTCGGCTTGAAAGTCACCTCAACGAAACGATCGAAGTTTGCGGTGAAATCGATTTTGCAAGTGGGACAATGAACATGCTTAGGAATGTTTTTTAGACTGGAACCGGCGTCCTCCGCTCCGCGGCACAACGGACAAAGCAAATCCCAACGTAAATCCAGCAAGCCAATACGCGTCGCATATAAACAGGTTTCGAGGACTGAACGACGATTTACTCGCCAGCTATCTGCCAATTGATAGGGACGAATCCGCGCTACTGCAAAATCATCGGCCGTAACCAGGAAATCAACCAACTTCTCGATTATCGAGTTTACCTCGTCAGACTTTTCCGCCTCCTTTGCGAGCTTCTCGGCCAACGCATTGATTCGTGAACGATCCAACTCAGGCAGCAATGAGGTCGACTCGCTCAACGCTGCATCAACCCCCATTGAAGCTAACTCGTCGTACTTCTGAAATGCTGCTCTGACCGCTGGCCCAGTCTTTAGTTTCAGCTGCATTGGAATGGAGATGACCCCGACGGCGTTTCGTGGAGTCGCGCGAATTTCGTAAGTGACGGTCGTGCCGCCGTTCTCCTTTGGTTTCAAATCAGCCAGTGCGCGCATGCGTGTCATTGGTCCTTTGCTGTAAACCCTTTCGATACCAAAGCGAAGTGGTCGTACCCATTCAAACGGCTGTTCCTCCCACTCCATATTCATTCCATAGATCGAAAGCCGAACCTTGCGGCGCGCATTTCGCAGAGACTGGTTACTTGAGTCGACATCGATCCTTGGTACACCAGTATCACGATTAAATCGGTTGGTGTCGGCAACAAACGGCCAAAGGTTTTCTGGACTCGATTTGAGATCGAAGACCCAACGATAATGAAACTCACGAAAGGCCATAATTAGCTATTAAGTAGAAACAACTTGGCGGCGGGTGTCCAAAAGCGAAAACCCACCGCCACTTTTCCTAGTCCGTGGTCAGTTGTCCGTAGTCAGTTGTCCGTAGTCAGTTGTCAGTTGTTAGTCGTCACTTGTCAGTGGTCAGCTCATGCCTTTAGTAACCCGCCAATTGTAAACACTGACCCTGGTCCTGGGAGCGCACGCGTCCCCGCGTGCCCCCTTTGCAACACTAACTTCTGATCTCAACACGGCGCCTCACAATGTTCTTTATCCAAGCGAGGCCAAGCTTGGCAAACGGGCAAGCGGGACGCGTGCGCTCCCAGAACCAGCGTCAGTGTTTACAATTGGCGGGTTACTAAAGGCATGAGCTAACCACTGCCCACTGCCTACTGCCTCCGGCCCTCAAACTTCCTTGTATTCGGAGTCTACATCTTCATCCGAACTGGCAACCCGGTAATTCTTAGACTGTACTTGTTTAGTAATTAAGAGATCGTTCTTTGTTTTCAAAAGGTCAGCACGGTTGTAAACCGACAGCTCAAAATTGTATCCATGGGTTATCGCGTCTTTAGGACATGCTTCAACACAATAACCGCAGAATATGCATCGTCCGTAATCGATGTTGTAAACCTCTGCATAACGTTCATCGACGCCAACTCTTTCGGCGGGCGGACGTGGATCATCGCGAGCAACAATGTAAATACATTCTGACGGGCAAGCCGCTGCGCACAGATAACACGCAACGCACTTCTCTCTTCCGTTCTCATCAACGTGTAAGAGATGTTGCCCTCGATAACGTGGTTGGACTGTAACTGGCACGTCAGGATACTCAACCGTCCACTTCCGTTTTGGTATGTACGATAAGGTGACTCCCATTCCCTGAATAATGGCTTTAGTAGATTCGATAACGTCGGTGATGATTGACATGCCTACCTCTATACTAGTTTGAATTGTTACTTGATCTCGCTTACTTCCGAACCTGTCGCCTGCCAGCGACCTTCGCGCCAAACGAAGCGGTCGACAAAATTAAAACCTAATTCTCGATCCTGCAAGTGATAGTGAATCTTTCCCGTCAATGTTGCGCGATCACCGCGCAACGTCAAGTCAAGATCCTCAAGTTCCCATTTCTGAACGCTTGTATCGCGCTCGACAGTATCAATGTACTCAACTTTGCCCTGCATCCTTCCCTGAGTGTTTGGGCTCACATAATCATCGGCAAGGATCTCTTTGAGTTTCTTCTTATCTGCATTCAAGTTAGCAACAGTCCACTCGTTCTCAAGATCCTTCAGCTGGGCCAGTACAATTTCCTTATCAGTTGGCGGTGGCAGATTTTCCGAGTTTGATTCGTGATTGCTGTTGACGTTTTCAGTGTGATTATTCTGACCTGTCGAACTATTCGAATTATTTGAATTGTTCGAATTGTTATTGGAAATTGCGATTGGAGTAGCGCGCTTCACCATTCGCGGTATCAAGAAAACAGCCGCAACGCTAAGCCCGCCCAAAACCAGGATCACTATTCCAAGAATCCCTAAAGCCCAGGGCCAGCTGCTTCTATTAGAACCTGAACTCCCTCCCGGTGGCACATAAGCTGGTGGTTTATAGGTCGGCACATCGTGTTCAGATGGCCTCACCTGAGTCCGCTCATCTTCGTCACCCTGAATTGGCACAAGCGGCGTACCGTCATCAATACAGAAGATGAGATTCGAATCAGTGAATGTCTTGTTACAGGTTGGACAACTTTTCATTATTTCTTGAGCGAGCCTTATGAAAATATGCTACTGATGATCGCGACCAACATTATCCCGCCGTAAACCAACACACTTAAGGAGCCTGTCACGATTCCAATAACTGCGAGCGGTTTACTGCTGGCAGGTTGCAGGCCCTTCTTGACCTGCGAAAGCGAAATCAGGCCAAGCACCAAAGCAATGATTCCCGGTATTGGGCCAAAGCAAAAAGTTCCGAAAATCAGGCTAATGATCCCAACTATCATTGAAGCAACTGCCAAACCCTGACTTTGGTTCTGTTTCGGATAGGCAGGAGGCGGAGGCGGTTGCCAAACCGGTGTCACCGGGGGCCGTTGCTCAGCCGGATTAACCCACGCACCTGGTGCATTAGGATCAGGCGACCGCCACGTGTGTTGTTCAGAAGGCGGAGTATACGGAGGTCTCTGACTTCCCTCAAAAGGCTGTTGTGGCGCAGGCTGATAACCGGTGTCAACCAGAATAGTACCGTCGTCTGAACAAAACGTTATCCAGACTTCAGTATATTCCTTGTGACACTGGGGACAGTATTTCATCGACAGGTTATACGACGAATCAGTCTGCTGAGTTGTCAGACAAGTTCTAGTTGACTGAAGAAATAAGCAATTTCAATTGCCGCGTTCTCGTCTGAGTCCGAACCATGAACTGCGTTTTCACCCACAGATCCGCCAAATTCTTTCCTTAAAGTTCCTTCATCAGCCTTCGCAGGATCGGTAGCACCCATTAGATCTCGCCAGGCTTTTACTGCGCCTTCTTTTTGCAAGGCCATAACAACGCACGGAGCACTCGACATAAACTCCGTTAGTCCGGCGAAGAAAGGACGCTCGCGGTGAACCGCGTAGAAACCTTCTGCCTCACCTTGAGTCATATGAATAAGTTTCAAACCGCGAATTTTGAAACCATTGTCGAGAATTCTTTGAATGATTGATCCGGTGTGCGCAGAGCGAACAGCGTCGGGCTTGATTATTCCAAAAGTTAGATTCATGTTTGGTTGTCCGTTAATAGTTTTTAAGACTAGGGCTTTACAGGTATGAACATTTCACCTGTGGGTTTTGGAGTTTCGACCTTCTTTTTCTCCTGCACAACTGGGTTTTTTGGTAACTCTTTTTTCACAGTCGTTTTCCTGGATGGAGTGGGCGCTGGAGCTTGAGTGATAGAAGGAGCGGTAATTGCTGTGTCGGTCCTTTTGTTGCTGTTTGTTTTCGATCCATTACGTGCAGCAGGTTCATTTTTTGCTGAGTTTTGAGATGTCGTATTTCCGCTACCGTTGTCGGCAATCGTCGGTTGCGGAGACGGCGACGGCATTTGCGTTGCCAATCCTTTCTCACTTGGCGCCCGTGTCACAATCCATGCTATCAAGATCCCAGCTCCCGCCAGCACAACAACCATGGCAAATACCCAGGGGAGCACGCTTCGCGCTGGACGAGAATTAGCATTCGTTGCGTCTGGATCAGGCACATGCTGAAGTTCCGGTCGATACTGAATGGTAGATAACGGTTTACCTTCATCAGTCTTTATCGGTTTAACTTCAGGAGCAAATTGTGTTGGCGCAGGCTCCTCCAAGCTCGGCGATAGCCGCCAGGTAGCATCAAGATCGAGTTTTCGAGA
>JBKPQV010000646.1:0-5491 GCA_046734235.1 Acidobacteriota bacterium | reverse complement strand
CGCATCGCTCCCGCCAGAACCAACGCCACCATCGACTCGGCGATTACTCCAGCAGCGGGCACTGCCGTCGTATCGGTACGTTCAAAACCAGCCTTCTCTTCTTCCTTCGAATCTATGTCGACCGAACGAAGCGCTCGACGCAGGGTTGATAACGGTTTCAAATGACCGCGAACGCGAATCTCTTCTCCGTTAGTAATGCCACCCTCAAGGCCACCGGCACGATTTGTTTCACGGATGAACTCTTTTGTCTCGGCGTTGTAAGCGATCTCATCGTGCACTTCGGAGCCAGGCAAGCTACTGATTTCTGCGCCCGCACCAATCGCGACAGCCTTCACTGCGGGGATCGACATCACTGCCTGGGCGAGCCGGCCATCGAGTTTTTGATCCCATGACGTGTGAGAACCAAGGCCGGGAATAACACCACGAGCAGCTACCTCAAACACTCCACCAAGCGTATCGCCTTTGGTGCGTGTCTCATCTATAACGGCAATCATGCGCTGTTCTGCCTCAGGATCGGCGCAGTGTAGTGGTCCATCATCTGGAATGGCAGCTATTTGGTTCCAGGTAAGTTCGAGTGGCTCCTCGGGAATGCCGCCGAGTTGGATGACATGGCTTCGAATCTCTACGCCAAATGCGGCGAGGAGTTGTTTAGCGAGTGCGCCGCAAGCGACGCGCGCGGTTGTCTCGCGAGCGGAGGCACGTTCGAGGATGTTGCGGAGATCGCGTACGTCGTATTTCAAGCCACCGGGCAAATCCGCGTGTCCGGGACGTGGTCTCTTTAGTACGCGGGATTTTTCCGGAGCAATGTCGCGGGGTTCAGACGACATGACATCGGTCCAATTGGGCCAGTCTTTGTTTTCTATCAGGAGAGTGATTGGTGAGCCGAGGGTTAGACCATGTCGGACGCCGTTAAGAATCTCGGCGTGGTCTTTTTCAATCTTCATGCGACCACCGCGACCGTAGCCGAGCTGGCGGCGACGAAGTTCGTAATCAATAAGTGATTGATCAACCGGCAACCCTGCCGGCATCCCCTCAACAATCGCCACGAGCGCCCGCCCGTGCGACTCACCTGCTGTTATGAATCTAAGCATTTATTCTTATCCGCTACTCAGGTCGATGATCTTGCGACGAATCCCGTCTTTCAACACCACAACATTGAAGTTCAATAGCAAGCCTAGACGAACTTGCTGAAGTTTCATATACGTTAACAGTTGTGCTTCATGAACTGGGTGGATTGTCAATACAGATTTCACTTCGACTATAACTGAATCCGCCACCAATAGATCAATTTCATAAACTTTATCGAGTAGCAACCCTTTGTAGTCGAGCGAGAACCATTCTTTGTATTTGAATGGAATTCCTCGTATCGATAATTCTTGGGCCAAACACTTATGATAGGCCGATTCCAAAAGACCGGCGCCAAGATGTTTGTGAACTTCTATCGCTGCGCCAATGATCACACCTGTGAGGTCATTAACATGGGTAGGCATGTTATCTACTTCCTTTCGTGAGTATTTTTCTCTGTGTCTCTGTGTCTCTGTGTCTCTGTGCCTCTGTGTTAAAAATGAGACTTAGGTTTGCACGGCCCAACTTTTAACACAGAGGCACAGAGACACAAAGGCACAGAGATGAGCATATTACAACAAGTCTTCGGAGAAAATATTATTGCGACCTAATATCCCTTTAGGATCGAACGCTAACTTCAGTTGCGCCATTTCTCTCAACTGCGCATCCGTATAAAACAACTTCAAATAATCTCTCTTCAGCTTCCCGACGCCATGCTCCGCTGACAACGTCCCTCCCACCGCCGCTGCATGTTTCAGAAACATCACATACAACTCACGCGCCCTGGCTCCTTCTTCATCGTCGCGTGGCAGGATGTTGACGTGAACATGGTTGTCGCCAATATGCCCAAAGATCGTATACCGCAGACCACTCGCCCTTAACGTGTCCTTATACAACCGCATCATCCCCGGAAACGCCTCATCGGGGACCGACATGTCAGTAGAAACTTTTCGCTGCTTATATTTTGCAAACCACTCATTCATCAATACTGGCAACTGATGCCTAAACTCACGCAACTTCACCTGGTCCGGCTCATTCGTCGCAAACCACGAATCCGCCATCGCTCCATTCTTCTCAACCAAGTCTAACCAATCGCTCATTAACTGATCTTCATTTTCAGCACCCGTTTCCTGTTCAAAGAAAACTGCACCAACAGCTTGCTCCGGTACATTTGGATACTTCTGCCGCAAGAAGTTCAGCGACTCCGAATCGAAGTACTCCAGCGCTCGTGCATCAAGTCCCGACCCACTCAATCGATTCTCCAGCGACCGTTTTCGCGCCTCCGTCACAAACTGCAAAACACTCGACTCACTCTCAAAGAAAACAACCCCACTTAGAAGGCCCTGTGGTTTCGGTAACAATCGCACCTCAATCTCGACCACCACGCCAAGCGTTCCCTCGCTGCCGATGAACAGATCGATAGCGTCCATGTCTGGCGAAACGAAATATCCACTCGCATTCTTTCGCGTCTGTGGCATTCGATAACCTGGCAACGTGGCTTCTATAATCCGTCCCGAACTTAGCGGTATGCGAATCAGACCCGACTCTGCGCGAACTTCCCCTCGCCGCACTTGCAACACATCGCCATCAGTCAGGACAATTTTTAACTGCTCAACGTAGTTCCTGGTTGGACCATATTTGAATGTACGCGCACCTGATGCGTTTGTGGCAACGTTGCCTCCCAGGAAACACCCACGCTCAGTCGGATCCGGCGGATACAACAGACCTTCCCGTTCAACCGCTTGTTGTAGATCAGATAAGATCACGCCTGCTTCAACTGTCGCGTGTTTGTCGTTGATGCCTTTGATCTGATTAAGCTTGTCTGTAGCTAACACCAGACCGCCAAAGGCAACTCGACCACCGACGGTACCTGTACCGGCACCTGAGACAGTCACCGGCTTTCGATCGCGATTGGCGTTAGCAAGGATCTCCGAGACCTCATCAATACTTTCCGGCAGCACAACGCTTTCAGCATATCCATCGCGCATGTAGCTGGCATCGGAAAGAAATGATTGGATTTCGTCTGGATCGGATTTGGTTTGCATAGGAGATAGGAATAGGACCTATAGGACCAACAGGACCTATTTCTTTGTTGTTCTTAGAGCACCATTAATTCGCGATCGCGCAAGACCTTGATTCGATCGCGGAGCTCAGCCGCCTTTTCAAATTCGAATCGTTTTGCCGCCGCTCGCATTTCGATTTCCAGGCGCGCGATCGTTGCTTCGATTTTGGCCGGTGAATAATCTTCTATCTCTTCGATTTCTGTCGGGACCTTGAAGTAGTCAGCTTCGGCCGCAGTTATCAACGTTGCTTCGATCGGTTTAACGATCGTTTGTGGCGTGATTCCGTTTTCACGATTGTAAACCTCCTGAATGCTCCGGCGCCGGTTCGTCTCATCCATTGCGCGCTTCATCGAGTCGGTGATTCGATCAGCGTAAAGAATTGCCTTACCTTTTGAGTTTCTTGCGGCACGGCCAATCGTCTGAATCAACGATTGTTCAGAACGCAGAAAACCCTCTTTGTCGGCATCGAGAATGGCGACTAGCGAGACTTCAGGCAGATCCAGACCTTCACGCAACAGATTTATTCCAACCAACACATCAAATTCACCCCGCCGCAGATCGCGCAGAATTTTTATTCTCTCCAACGTCTCGATATCGGAGTGTAAATAACGGACACGAACACCCACCTCAGTAAAGTATTCGGTTAAGTCTTCAGACATCCGCTTCGTCAGGGTCGTTACCAGAACACGCTCACGATGTTCTGCACGTTGGCGGCATTCTTCCAAGAGGTGATCGATCTGGCCCTTCACCGGATGTACTTCAACTTCCGGATCCATCAAGCCAGTCGGTCTAATAATCTGCTCAACGACTTCACCACTGGCTTTAGTTAGTTCATATGGACCAGGCGTTGCCGAAACGTAGATTGTTTGCCCGATGCGCGCTTCAAACTCCGTAAAGTTCAAAGGTCGATTATCAAGTGCTGACGGCAAACGAAAGCCATATTCCACCAACGTGCGTTTGCGCGACTGGTCTCCTTCAAACATGCCCCGCACCTGTGGAACTGACTGGTGTGATTCGTCAATGACCATCAGCGTGTCGCGAGGTAAGTAGTCTATGAGTGTAGGGGGAGGCTCGCCTGGCTTTTTGCCTGTCAAATGTCTCGAGTAGTTTTCGATCCCGCGACAGAAACCCATCTCCTTGATCATCTCGAGATCAAACATGGTTCGTTGATGAAGCCGTTGCGCTTCGACCAGTTTTCCCTCGTTGATTAGCTTCGGTTCCCACCACTCGAGTTCTTCCTTGATCGTTTTGAGTGCGCGCTTGATTGTTGGTCGCGACATCACGTAGTGAGTCTTCGGATAGATCGGGATCCTGGATGAATGCTTTTCAACAACTTCGCCCAGCAACGGATCGATCGTCGAGATCGAGTCGATCTCATCGCCCCAAAGCTCGATGCGATAGGCAAGGTCCTGGTAACTCGGATAAACCTCAACCACGTCGCCGCGCACACGGAAGGTTCCACGCTGGAAATTAACGTCCGATCGTTCGTACTGAACTTCGACCAGTCGCTGCAACAACACGTCGCGCGACATTCGCATGCCCGGCTCTAGAAAGAACAGCAACCCGTAATATGCATCCGGGTCACCCAGACCGTAGATACACGAGACACTGGCAACCACGATCACGTCCTTGCGCTCGAAGAGTGCGCGGGTGGCCGACATTCGCAGGCGATCGATGTCTTCGTTAACAATCGCTTCCTTTTCTATGTAGACGTCGGCCGCGGGAACATAAGCTTCCGGCTGGTAGTAGTCGTAGTAGGAAACGAAATACTCGACGGCATTATCAGGAAACAAAGAACGGAATTCCTGATAGAGCTGGGCGGCGAGTGTCTTGTTATGGGCAAGTACGAGTGTGGGACGTTGTGTGAGTTGAATTACGCTGGCCACTGAAAAAGTTTTGCCGCTACCTGTGATCCCCAGCAGCACTTGATCCTTAGCGCCCTCGTTCAGACCTTTGACGAGCGCGTCTATAGCCGCTGGTTGATCACCTTTAGGTTGATACTCAGTGCGAAGTTTGAACTCCATAGTAAAGGTAGATAGTAAATCGGAAGTAGCGAATTAGTGAAAAGGTCACAAGAGAGATCGGATCAAATCCTATAACAGACTAGCGGGCGGGTTGTTGAAAGGTCTTACTAATTTCACAAGAAACTATCGCTATAGTAAATGTGTAGAACAGCGACTTGGCTCAAGCTCCATAATGCTGTCTTAATCGTGTAAATTCTGTTCATTCTGTCGGGGGTTTGCTTCATTTTCGACAGGATTCCAGAATTTACACGATTACATTCCGGTCCATAACCGTTTCTCATCAGGTCTGAGTCTCCGTATTGAATTTAAATCGATTTGTGAAGTTACGCAGGCCTACGT
>JBKPQV010000645.1:0-6755 GCA_046734235.1 Acidobacteriota bacterium | reverse complement strand
GATCTCGGTTTGTTGATTCATCTTTTGATCTCCTTCCAATAGAGAGTTCCTGTAAGAACTTACCGACTACCTCCGAGTCTCAGCCGCAAGGCATTCAGCTTGATAAAGCCTTCAGCATCGCGCTGGTTATAGACAGTGTCTGCTTCAAACGTGGCGATCTTTTCGTCATACAGCGAATGTGGCGAACGGCGTCCAACAATAGTCGCGTTGCCCTTAAACAGTTTCAAACGAACATCTCCAGTTACGTTCACTTGAGTCTCGTCAATCATCTTGCGCATCAACTTAAACTCCGGCGCGAACCAGAAACCGTAGTAGACGTTCTCAGCAAACTTCACACTGAGTGAGTCGCGGAGGTGCATAACTTCACGATCCATCGTGATCGACTCGAGCGCCCTGTGCGCCGCCTGCAGGATAGTGACACCCGGAGTTTCATAAACGCCGCGCGATTTCATGCCGACGAAACGGTTCTCAACCAGGTCCACGCGACCGATACCGTGTTCACCACCGAACTTGTTTAAGGTATATAGCAGCGTTACCGGATCTAGTTTTTTTCCATTGATTGCAACCGGCTCACCTTTTTCAAACGATATTTCCAGATATTCGGCTTCGTTTTTTGCGTTTTCTGGAGAACGAGTGAGTTGAAAAATATTCTCGGGTGGTTCGGCCCAGGGGTCTTCAAGAATGCCACCCTCGTAGGATATGTGCATTAGATTGGCATCCGTTGAGTATGGCTTTTCCGCAGTCGCCGTGACAGGAATGTTGTGTTCTTTTGCGTATCCAATTAAGTCGAGCCGGCCCTTGTATTCCCATTCACGCCAGGGCGCAATCACCTTAATATCAGGTTGCAGCGCGTAGTAAGTGAGTTCGAAACGAACCTGGTCGTTACCTTTGCCAGTTGCACCGTGAGCAACGGCATCGGCACCCTCTTTTTGCGCAATTTCGATTTGTCGCTTTGCGATAACAGGGCGGGCCAGAGAAGTGCCCATTAGATAGACACCTTCATAAACAGCATTTGCTTTTACGGCTGTCCAAACATAATCACGTACAAATTCTTCGCGCAGGTCTTCGACGTATAGTTTTGACGCACCGGTCGCGTGAGCCTTCTCTTCGAGTCCGGAGAGTTCGGCACCCTGGCCGACATCAGCGCAATAACAAACAACCTCGCAGTTGTAGTGTTCTTTCAACCAACGCAACATGACTGATGTGTCGAGTCCACCTGAATAGGCTAAAACGATCTTGTTAATTCTTTGAGTCATAGTTTCCGGTTTTCTTTTGAACTTTGAACTTTGTGCTTTGTACTTTGTGTTTTGTAGTTCGAACCTGCTTCACAACTACTAAGTACAAAGAACTAAGTACAAAGTACAAAGCTCCAAGCTCCAATCGTTATCTTTCAAAAAGCTTCCAAACTTTCTTAATCGTCTCGCGCTGTGCCTTTGCTTCACGCACCGCGATGAAAATTGTGTCTTCGCCTGCGATCGTTCCGACAATCTCTGGGATAGTTGCCGCATCGATTTCGACGGCAACTGCAGAGGCGAGTCCGGGAATCGTCCGGGCAACAACCAGGCAATCGCCCGCATTGTCTAAGCTCAACAAGCCACGAGTCGCTGGTCCGTTAGTTCGTGGCAGCGTGTAGTGGCCGTGTTGTTTGACCACACCGAGTTCTTCCAAATCTCTTGAAACACTGGATTGAGTAGCGATCACTCCCGAGCTTTCGAGTAACGAACGGAGCCCTTCCTGAGTGCCAACAGGTTTTGCCTGGATCAAGCTCAGTATTTTTTGTTGCCGGTCCCGCTTATTCATTCAATAATCCCGCCCGTAATGCAGGAAACTTGCATAATCCATGCATAGATGCATAAACTAGCACGCGGGTTGGATTCCGGTCAAATGCCTGAATGAAATAGTTTGAGGCGATAATTTGCGGGGTGCCAATACGGAACAGGAGCGCAGCGACTGTAAGCTCAATAAAGATGATTCCTGCTTGCGAGTTCTGCTAACCAAATCCAGTGGCTGCGCTCCTGTTCCGTAATTTGGGTAGGGCCATGCGACAATCGGCACCCTAAAATCAGTTATGTAGATGTGGAGTATTCTGAGAATGGCAGAATCGAAAAACTTGTGGGGTGGCCGGTTCAAAGGTAAGTCGGATCCGGGCTTCGCCGCTTTCAATAATTCATTCCGGTTCGACCGCCGGCTGTTTGAGGCTGATATGGTTGCGAGCCTCGCTTACGGCCACGCGCTTGTCAGCGCTGGAGTGCTGACACAGGACGAAGGAAAAGCAATTGCCGTGGCGCTCGAGAAACTTCTTAGCAATGGACGCCAGGATCCGAACTTTTTCAACGATTCCTCAGCCGAAGATGTTCATTCGTTCGTTGAGTCACGACTGGTCGAACTAACTGGAGACCTCGGTCGAAAATTACATACGGGTCGCAGTCGCAACGATCAGGTTGCGACAGATTTCCGGCTGTGGTTACGACGAGCCATTGACCTTCTGTCGCTCGAAGTTAATGCGACGCAAGGAGCACTGCTCGATTTCGCTGAAGCCAATCGTGATGTAGTAATTCCGGGCTACACGCACTTACAACGCGCCCAGCCGATTTTGTTGGCCCACTGGTGTCTGGCCTATTTTGAAATGTTAGAGCGTGACCGCGAACGACTTGCGGATACGAGACGCCGCGTCAACGTGTTGCCGTTAGGATCTGCAGCGCTGGCCGGTAATTCCTTCCCCATTGATCGAGATGCGTTGGCAGCTGAACTGGGGTTTGAAGCAGTTTCCAGAAATAGTCTCGACGCAGTGAGTGATCGAGATTTTTGTGTCGAGTTTCTCGCTGCCTGCTCGTTAATTATGGTGCATCTTTCGAGGTTAGCCGAAGACATTATCATTTACTCGTCGACAGAGTTTGGTCTTATCGAACTCGGTGATGCGATTGCCACCGGCTCCAGCTTGATGCCGCAAAAGAAGAATCCTGATTCGATGGAATTGGTGCGAGGGAAGGCTGGACGCGTCTTTGGCGACTTGATCGCTTTGTTAACGACGCTGAAAGGATTGCCACTCGCTTATAACAAAGATATGCAAGAGGATAAAGAATCCGTGTTTGATGCCCACGATACGGCCATCTCGTCGCTTCAGGTTTCGCAGACGGTTTTGAGTAATATATCTATCAGCGCCGAACGTGCTCGAGCGGCAGCCTCAAGTGGCTACATGAACGCGACTGAATTGGCTGATTACCTTGTTCGGAAAGGCATGCCCTTCAGAGCTGCTCATGAGACAGTCGGGAAGATCGTGGTACATGCCATTGAACAGTCGAGGGAGATTCAGGATCTCTCACTCGCAAATCTTCGATACTTCTCCGACTTGATTGATGACGATGTCTTTAATGCCCTTTCGCTTGAAAGTACTTTGGCAGCAAAAAGCCGGGTTGGCGGTACCTCACCGGCGCAAGTTGAACAAGCATTGATTGCTGCGCGTCAATCGCTGGATCAGTAGTAACGTATTCGACTTGCTCAAATTTCGTCGATTGATGAGCCCTGCCTGCGAGAAGCTTTACAGCTCCAAGACACCACAGGCTTTAGTCCCGAACGCTCGGGATTTCAACTTCTTCACTAGCACTGCAACGGGAAGTCTCCACGAAGCTGAAGCTTGTGGTGTCTTAAATCCTCTTTGCCGATATGCTAGTGAAAAAATTGAGTCTCCACGAAGCTAAAGCTTGTGGTGTCATAACGTTCTTTGAAGATCTACTTCTTGCGTTTAGCTGTCGGACTCGGCGAACTCGCTGGCGTGGGTGTGGCGGGCGGCGCTTCTTGCGGCTGAATTGTTTCCTGGTAAATGTACTTAGCGTCCTGAAGTTTAAGGACAACCGCAGGCTTAACAGCATTTCGATCTGGATCCATACTAATGACTCCAGTGACACCAGCAAAATCTTTTGTCTTCGCCAACGCGTCTCGCAAAGCGCCCGCCTCAGTTGTGCGAGCCCTGACAATCGCGTCAACTAATACTCGCATCCCATCGTAGGCCAATGCAGCATGCGCATCAGGTAACAGGTTGCCGTAGCGCTGTTTGTATTCCTGTACAAAGCGGGCAATTGCTGGCGATGGATCATCGATCGAGTAGTGCGTTGTAATGTACGAACCGTTCAACGCGTCACCAGCCAATTGCCAGAGTTCTGGTGCATCCCAACCGTCCGCGCCAAGTAGCGGCTGGGTGATGCCAATCATCCGAGCCTGCTTGGCAATCACAGCTACATCGCCGTAGTAACCCGGAATGTAGATCACATCGGGCTGCGCGGCCTGGATCGTACTCAACTGACCTTTGAAGTCGACATCGCCTTGCGTATACGAGAGCTTGCCGACAATCTGTCCACCCAATTTAGAAAAACTGAGTTCGAAATAGTCAGTTAGTCCGCGGCCATAAGGCGAATTGAAGTCGAATAGAATCGCGGCTTTCTTTGCTTTCAGCGAATTGACAGCAAAGCGCGCCATTACCTCGCCCTGGAATGCATCGACAAAACAAGCGCGAAAAATGTAGTCACCAACTTGTGTGACTGCCGGATCGGTCGACGACGGAGCAATTAGAGGTATCTTTGAAGCCTGAGCTTTTGGGGCAGCTGCGCGGCTATTTCCAGACGTGCCGCCAGCAATAATTGCAACAACTTTGTCCTCATCGATCAGCCTTGCAGTGAGGAACGCGGCTTTCTCAGGACTGCCACCGTCGTCGTCGATTACGACATCGATCCGGCGGCCGTCGACCCCGCCCCCCAGATTGATTTCGTCAGCAGCCATCAGCAACCCGTTCTTCGCTGACTCGCCGAAGTTAAATGTTGGTCCAGATAGATCACCAAAGAAACCAATCTTGATCGTGCTGTGATCTTTTGCAGGTCCTGACGATCCTGGACGGCAACTAACCGCGGCGATTATTGCGACAGTTAATACAGTGATAAGGATCCGACGAGGTCGAACGGTGGCTGGGAGAACGTAACGAACGAGGACCAAACAAACCTGAGTAATCATTGCAAGTGTTAGGGGCTGAACTTTAAGGTTCAGCCCCCAATGCAGCGTATCAATTAAGAGCGTAACTACTCATCACTCTTGACCTTTGGATCTACGGGATTGAGTGGACTTGAAACTGGTGCGTCAGGATCACCCACAGGTGCGCCAGTGAGTCCATGCGTCGACAACTCGTGCGGCGTATGTCGATGTTGAGCCATCACGCTATGACGACGACCATAAGCAAAATAGATCAACAGTCCAACTGCCAACCAGATTATCAATCGGTACCAGTTCTCAGCGGGTAGCGAAAACATCAATAACAAACAGGTGAAAATCCCGAGGATAGGAATCAGCGGCACGAATGGCGCACGAAAAGGACGCTTCGCATCTGGGTTTGTTCGACGCATTACCAAAACAGCGCCGCACACGATGACGAAAGCGAACAGAGTGCCAATGCTGGTCATCTCGGCGAGAATACTTAGAGGAATGAATCCGGCCATCAGTGCGACGAAAACTCCGGTCAAGATGGTGGATTTCCAGGGTGTGCGAAATGTTGGGTGGATGTCACCGAAGAATCCCTTGGGTACGAGTCCATCTCGGGCAAGCGCTAACATGACGCGCGGTTGACTGAGCATCATTACCAGGAGTACGGAAGTGATGCCAGTCATTGCTCCAGCCGCGACGAGATACTGCATCCAGACCAGACCCGCGCGTTTGAACGCATCCACTACAGGCGCGTCGATGTTGATCTCTTTGTAGGGAACCATTCCGGTCAAAACCGCGGAAACCAGGATGTAAAGAATTGTGCAGATTATCAACGACACAATAATCCCGATAGGAACGTCCCTGGCGGGATTCTTTGCTTCTTCGGAGTGAACCGAAACCGAGTCGAAACCGATGTAGGCAAAAAAGATGATTGCCGCACCGGCAAACATGCCGAGTGGCTCACCGCCCTTTGCCGTTTCACCAAAGATTGTATGGCCAAAGAAGCTCACGCCTGTGTAACCGTATGGAGCAAATGGATGCCAATTTGCCGGGTTGATGAAGAAGATGCCTATCCCAATCACCATCAACACTATCACTAGTTTGATAGCTACCATGACTGCGTTGAAAGAGGCGCTTTCTTTGATTCCCTTAACTAGCACTATCGTCAATATGAAAGTGATTAGCACCGCCGGCAAATCGAAATAGGATCCAGTAGGAACAAAGCCAGTGGTTGGACACTTAGCGCCAACACTCACACAATAATTATACGGTGCTGTTCGAAACGCTTCTGGCAGAGCTGCTGGAATAAAGGGTAGACCCTCGTGAAAGATCGGAATGAACTCCTGGAAGTGTGCTGACCACCCGTGTGCGACTGTCGCCGATCCGACGGCATACTCGAGCACAAGGTCCCAGCCAATGATCCACGCGAACAACTCGCCCAGTGTGGCGTATGCGTAAGTGTATGCAGAGCCGGCAACGGGCACCATCGATGCAAACTCTGCGTAGCAGAGTGCAGCGAATACGCACGCGAGACCGGCAAGCACAAACGAAAGCATCAATGCTGGGCCGGTGCGATCGTGAGCTGCGACACCAGTCAGAATAAAAATACCAGTGCCGATGATTGCGCCGACGCCAAGAGCTGTCAGCTGAGTGGGACCGAGAATGCGTCTGAGACGATTCTCACCTTTCATCTCGTCGAGCAACATGCTCAAGGGTTTTGTCGCGAATAAGTTGCTAGCCATTCAATTTGTTCTCCGATTGGGACAGGCCTTAGGGCATGTCTGGTTTCA
>JBKPQV010000644.1:0-3384 GCA_046734235.1 Acidobacteriota bacterium | reverse complement strand
GGTTTGTCACCACCGCGGGGTCGGGGGGGGGCCCACGGGTTACATCAATGTCCCGCGCTGTTAAAATCAAAAAAAATACACTATTCGCTGGGCCCCCCCCGAACCCGCGAGGCGGTACCGACCTAATCCAACCGACGGCATTACCCAAGACCTGGCAATCTGAAATCTACAATCTGAAATCTTAAATACCTAGGGTCCAAACCGCTGGTTGTATTCAATCGAAGCAATAAAGGCCTTCACCATTTCTGCGTTTACATGGTTCCCATTGGCCTTGCAGGTAAATACGATGAGTCGATTAAATACAGCAGGTTGGCGCTCGAGCTTAATCCTCAAAGTTACGGCGCCCGCAAGAATCTTGTCTGGGCATACATGGGAAAGGAAATGTACTCCGAAGCTCTCTCAGAACTAACTGCCTTGCAGCATGTTCCGGGAGCATGTCCATTTGATCAAACAGGAATCGCATACCTCGCGGCCAGAAAGGGTGAGCTACAAGAGGCGCGTGAATTGATAGACCAAACAAGAAAGAGCTTCGACAGAGGAAATCCTCCTTCTGACACTTCGCTCCAGATCGCGAAAGTATTGTGTCTGCTGGGTGAAAGGGAAGAAGCACTTAGCTGGATCCAACGTGCGCTCGAGTCGGGTCGGTTGCAAGCTTACGAACTTGAGTACAGCGTTGACCTTAAGCCGTTAAAGAGCGATACGCGATTCGCCCGACTCCTTGAAGAAGTCAGAAACGTAAGACCACCTGTCACTGGACGTCCGAGTTAGAAAATTATCAGTAGTTCTTTGTCAGTAGTTCGTTGTCAGTAGTTCGTGGTAATGCTCATGCCTTTAGTAACCCGCTTGTCTTAAACACGGACGCTGGTCCTGGGAGCGCACGCGTCCCCGCGAGCCCACCTTGCAACTACTGACCTTCGAACCAAATTGTTGCGTTATTCTTTATTATCCAATCGAGAACACTCCTTCGAACGGGGCAGGCGAGGACGCGTGCGCTCCCAGGACCAGTGCCAGTGTTTAAGACAAGCGGGTTACTGAAGGCATGAGAGAAATTCGCGCGCGTAAACTAATCAACTCCGAGACTCAATCCTTTCCGACGCCTATCCGTTGAGTACCTTCGAAACAACGAATCCAGTTTCTCCCGAATAGATTCGCATTCCTTCGCAACTACGCTTGATAAATACATTCGTAGGGGCCAAGGTTTGTTTCCACGAAGATACTGGACGAGTCATCGTAGTATTCGGGCAACTCACGGTACCTTGAGTCGTAAGAGCGCATCGCATCGTCCTTCAAGAAATTTGCGATTAGGGGATTCAGTTAACTTCGTTACGACAATCTGGTCGTTTATCGCCTTTTGCCGCGAATATTCCGAGACATCGACTAAGGGCATCCCATTACGCTCACATCCATAGCAACACATTTATACCTCGTAACAAGTACCTTCCGTCCGATAATTACCTCCTGTCCGGCTTCCTCGAGAGACCAGTTCGACTGCAAAATCGATTCGATTTTCGCTGTAAATGCGCTGTGTGTTGGACGTGGTGGTTGAGGTTGTTTCCTAGAGCTGAAGAGGGATATTAGGAAATGATAACCAGAACTATCCATGGTGGTTCCTATGAACTCCCATAGTAATTTGAAGACTCTCCAAGTCCTTGACTTTATCCAAAAGTCGGAATACTGTCCGCCCACACTTCTCAAGGGCTCAAGGCAGGACTGTGAACACAACATCCTCTATATCGCTATGCGCGACCCGCATTAGGACGTATCTGAGAAAGCTGTATCTGTAATCATTTTCGGAATTGTGCCCGAACGTATCTTCGGGAGTAGCCCATTTTAGAACACGCTAGAAAGGACACGAGCATGAAGAAGATTACATTTGGAAGCTTTATCCTTATCGCAATTGGCCTTTTGGTTTTCGCCAACTGGGGTACTAAGGCTGTTAATGCACCACCCCAGGATAACTTGCCAGTATCAGACACGACTCTGGCAGTGGCGTTGTCTCTCCAGGACATGACCACCCAGTCGGACGTAATCGCGGTTGGCAATTGTCTCGAAACAAAAAGCGTTTGGGTGGATCGTAGCCTGGTAACATTGGCCACCGTTTCAGTTTCCGAAACTCTCAAAGGAACCAACGCCTCAACTTTAACAGTCGAACTTCCAGGTGGTGTGGATGCCAACCGAAAAATCCCAATTGCAATGACTTATCCTGGTGCGCCCAGCGTAACGCCCGGTGAAGATGTTCTTCTTTTTCTAACTGCGACTGGCGAGACAGCCGGTAGCTATAACGTCACTGGTTTTTCTCAAGGAAAGTTTTCGATCGTCACTGATGAAGATGGCGAGTTGATGGTCTCGCGCGATTTGACCAAGACATCGCTGAAAAGTAGCAACGGAATTGGTCGTGGCAAGAACCAATTACTTCCGCTCGCAACTTTGAAACAGCAAGTGAAAGGTTACTTAAACAAACAATAAGCAACCGCTTCACCGTCAACAGATTGGTCCATAGCGGCTAATCAGCAAACGTGCGAAGACATTTCCTTAGGAGGACTTATGAAGAGAAAGATTACATCGATTCTATTGACTACATGCATGCTATTGATGTCTGTCGCGACTACACGTGCGGGTGGCGCGCTTGAAAGTATCGATATTACAGCTGGGGCGCCGTCCCCAATACCCGGCCATATCTTAGCCCGAGTGATTGGGATTCGATGGGATACGCGCAGCATTCCTGTTCAATATAAAATGAACAATACCCTCAACCCGATTCCGAATCCATTGGGACCGGCTTTTCTATCAGTTGCTGACGCGACTACAGCGGTTCAGGCTTCCCTTGATGCGTGGAACAACATCCCTACTTCCTACATCAACATGCAAATAGTTGGTACCACCAACAATCCCGGTTTGGTGGGATTCAACATGGTGAATGAGGTGAGCTTTAGGACCGCGGCAGGCTTCAATGCGATAGCTTCTTCACCTTCGACCAATTTGATATCAGACACAACACTTGCGAATGGCGATGATATTGATGGTGATGGAGACTCTGATGTTTCAAGTGCGATCTCGACAGCTCAGGATGCCGACAACGACGGCGACATTGAGTTTCCAGCAGGCTCTTATAAAGCCGGCACTATCTTGGACAACGACGTTCAATTCAATACCAAAACGTCCAATGGTTTGCGTTTCACCGTGGGCGCGGCGAACGTAGATGCCGTTACTCGCTCTGTCGATATCAACTGTGTAGCGACACATGAATTCGGACATTCGTTTGGTCTTTCGCACGTGCTCAATAATCAAAACAGTGCTACTGACGGTGACGGATCTACCATGTTTCCTTTCATCGATACTGGTGATCCAGCCGCAGAGCTTGCCCAGGCACAGTTGAGTGCTGAC
>JBKPQV010000643.1:0-6272 GCA_046734235.1 Acidobacteriota bacterium | reverse complement strand
TTGTATGCGTCGAATCACCGGCAACTCGGACAACGCCACGGGGACGGGATGGCTTGCGAATACCGAGTTTGGCCTCTTCACCAACCAGGTCTTCGATGTCCTCCGCCGTTTCCGAGCCTGCACCTTCAGTTACTACTTGCGCCTGTCCATTGCCATCAATACCAACGAGTTTGTCCATCGTATGAAGACCGGCGAAGGCGTCGCGGGCATAAAATAGCTGGCCCAAATAGAGAGATTTCAGATCATCCTCAACATAGCGTCGGGTTAGCGCAGCTCCACCTAGCACAACCGGTACTTTGATACCGCGTTCATTCATGAGCTCAAGGTTTTCCTTCATGATCAGCGTCGACTTCACCAGCAAGCCGCTCATGCCAATCGCATCCGCCTGATGTTCCTCGTAAGCAGCGAGGATGCTGTCAATCGTTTGTTTGATGCCGAGGTTAAATACCTTGTAGCCATTGTTCGTCAAAATAATATCGACAAGATTTTTTCCAATGTCGTGAACGTCACCCTTAACCGTGGCTAGGACCATCTTGCCCTTCGCCGTTGCGCCACCTTTTTTCTCCATAAACGGCTCAAGAAAACGTACCGCTGCTTTCATCGCTTCCGCGGACTGTAGAACAAACGGTAATTGCATTTGCCCACTGCCAAAGAGATCGCCAACCACCTTCATTCCATCCAGCAAAATATTGTTGATGATGTCGAGGGCCGAATACTTTTCGAGTGCTGTGTTTAGTTCAGCTTCCAGGCCAATCTTCTCACCGTCGATAATGTGGTTCTTCAAACGCTCTTCAACACTCTCCCCTTTTGAGACCTTCTTGGTGGTCTTGGCCTTTACCCCTTCAAATAACTTTGTGAACTCAGTCAGTGGGTCGTAAACACAAACATCGCCTTCAAACTTACGCTGGTCGTAAATTAGTTCGCGAGCAACCTGTAATTCCTTTTCACCGATGCGGTTCAAAGGCTCAATCTTGCTCGCATTTACGATCGCTGAATCTAGGCCAGCGCCAACCGCCTCGTGAAGAAAAACGGAGTTAAGGACAACACGCGAAGCTGGACTAACACCAAAAGAGACATTCGAACCGCCTAGTATCGTGAAGGAAACAGGCATCTCGGTTTTGATTTTCCGAATGCCTTCGATCGTTTCCAACGCATTTCTTCGGTCTTCTTCAATACCTGTTGAAATTGGCAGAGCAAGAGCGTCGAAGAAGATGTCTGAAGCTGGGAGGTTCGATTCCAAAGTCGCTTGTTGATACGCGCGCTTGGCAATCTCAAACTTCTTTTCCGCCGAGCGCGCCATTCCTTCTTCGTCGATGGTTCCGATGACGACACTTGCACCGAATTCTTTAGCGAGATCGATTACCTTTAAGAACCTGGGGACGCCGTCTTCGTAATTTGTCGAGTTGAGAATGCACTTCCCTCCGGCATGTTGCAGGCCCGCTTCCATCTTTTGCCACTCAGTGGAGTCAAACATCAGTGGAATCTTGACGTTTGTTACGAGGCGTGACGCGAGTTCGTGCATGTCCTTCTCACCATCACGACCCACGAAATCAACGTTGACGTCGAGAACGTGTGCTCCCTCGCGCTCTTGTTCCTTTGCCAGGGCGACAAGGCCGTCCCAGTCCTCAGCATTCAAGAGGTCGCGCATCTTTTTCGAGCCGCTGGCATTAACACGTTCGCCGACAATCAGGAATGAGGTGTCCTGAAGATAAGGCTGTTGAATGTAAATGGACGACGCAGCAGGTACCAAAGTTGAGTTGCGCTGCTTCGGAGCAATCTTTTGCATTGCGTCAACAGCCAGCTTTAAGTGAGCCGGCGTTGTGCCACAACAGCCACCCACGATGTTGACACCAAAATCAGATGCGAAATGAACAAGTTGTGCAGTGAAGCTCTCAGGTGTTTCGTCGTAGTGCATTTTTCCTTCCACGACGGAAGGCAAGCCCGCATTCGGAAGCACCGATACGGGCAACGGGGCGTTCTCGCAAAGGTAGCGGATGCTATCGGTCATGTGACGGGGACCTGTACCGCAGTTCATCCCGATAATATCGATTGGAAATGGCGCGAGAGCCGTGAGTGCGGCAGAGATCTCAGTGCCGTTCAGCATCGTGCCAAATACTTCGATAGTGACCTGAGCAATCACAGGTACTCGCCGGTGAATTTCAGCAAAGTGTGAAAAGATTGCCGAGAGGGCCGCCTTCGTTTGCAGCAGATCTTGACAGGTCTCCACGATTAATAGATCAACGCCCCCATCAAGCAAACCCGCCACCTGGACCTTATAGGCGTCTTTAAGGTCGAGAAATGAAATATGACCCAGGGTTGGCAACTTTCGACCTGGGCCCATTGAGCCGGCAACCCAACGTGGTTTTGCGGGCGTGGAAAAATCCGAAGCAACGCGTTTCGCCAAACGAGCTGCCAGCACGTTCATGTCGTACGCTTTGTCGGCGATGTCGTACTCTGCGAAGTCCACCGGCGTTCCGTTGAACGAATTCGTTTCGATCACATCACAACCAACTTCCAGAAAGCCCGCGTGGACTTTCTCAACCGCGTCGGGTCGTGTTACTAAAAGGTTTTCATTGCAGCCTTCAAAGAGTAATCCGCCAAAATCGTCCAGGGTGAGATTCTGCACCTGGAGATTCGTACCCATCGCGCCATCGAAGACGATGATTCGCTCTTTAAGCGTGTCGAGAAATTGGGACATAGGTAAGCTCAGATTTCAGGTTTTCGAGTCTATTGCTGATTTTTGATTGCTGCTGGCTGATTGTTTATAGGTCCTATCGGTCGTATTGGTCCTATCGGTCGTATAAATTCATCAGCAATCAACCCGCAATCCAAAACCTTAAACAATTAAAGGCTCCGCGCTAAACAACGCGGAGCCTCCAAAACCATGCTGCGAATTAGGACTCGCCGAGCTGTTTAGCGGATTATTTTACGTGGCCGCAAGTCGCCTTAACTCACCACGTCACTGTCAAGCCGTATTGAAACATCCGAGATAAGGGCTGTCAAGGGTCGGAATTGCTGACTTTTGATTGCTGATTGTTGATTGTTTATAGGTCGTATGGGTCCTATAGGTCCTAGAAATTCAATCACCAATCAAAAATCAACAATAAACCTTGTCAACCGCTATTTACCAATTTCTCCTGAGCCTTTACCATTCAGGGCCATGCGACGCGCCATCTACCCCGGCTCCTTCGACCCTGTCACAAACGGTCACATCGACATTATCGAACGCGGCTGCAAGCTCTTCGATGAAATTATCATCGCGATTCTTGTCAATCCCCAAAAGCACCCATTCTTTTCCATAGAAGAGCGCCACGCGATGTTGAACGAAGTCCTTGCCGGTATCAATCAGGGGTCGTGCGAGGTACGCGTCGATTCCTTTCGCGGACTCCTGGTCAGTTATGCAGTGGCCCAACAAGCCAATGCCATCGTGAGAGGTATACGGGCTATTTCAGACTATGAGTACGAGCTACAGATGGCGCTTATGAATCGGCGGCTGGAGCCGAGTATTGAAACCGTATTCATGATGCCGGCGGAAAAGTATTCTTACGTTAGCTCACGTCTCGTCAAAGAAGTGTTCCAACTAGGTGGCGAGATAGATGGTTTGGTTCCCGCGGTAATTCACAAACGGATGAAAGAAAAAATGAATAATCCCTAACGGTCTCGCTTATTCTTCGCGTGGTATACTTTGTCTCACGCACACACTAGATTCTTAAACAAAAATGAAAACCCTACAAGTTACTTCCCCTTTTTCCGCTTCATATAACGTTTCCAAAATGCAGTCGTCTTCTACACTGGCTGCGATGCAAGCCGCTGAGGCATTGCGCGCAGCTGGCGCTGACGTCGTAGATTTTGGCGCCGGTGAACCTGACTTCGATACGCCTGACAATATTAAGCAGGCGGCAGCTGAAGCAATGCGCGTGGGTAAAACGAAATACACGTCCACCGGAGGCAATCGAGAACTTACAAAGGCAATCATTAATTTCTATCAGCGGGAATTCGGAACCGAATATCAACCCGCTGAAGTAATGGGTACCTCAGGCGGTAAGCAAGCTATCTTCAACGCAGTGGTAACCCTCTTGAATGCAGGTGACGAATGTTTAATTCCCAAGCCTTATTGGGTAACGTTTCCCGAGATCGTTGTGTTTGCCGGAGGGACACCGGTTTTCATAGAAACAGAGGAAACAGATTTCCTGCTGACTGCAGAACAAGTTGAGCAGGCAATTACGCCTCGAACGAAACTATTAATTCTCAATTCACCGTCAAATCCTTCAGGTAGAGTTCTTGCGCCAACTGAGTTTCGTCGCATTATGGAGCTCACGCATGATCGTGGAATCTTTGTAATCTCCGACGAATGCTACCTCCGCTTTGTTTATCCTCCAAGTCAGGTTTTTAGTGCTGCTAGTTTGCCCTCCGAGCTCCGATCAAAACTTTGTATTGCTGGTTCGTTTTCGAAAACCTACGCAATGACTGGCTGGCGCTTGGGATACTCATTGGGTCCGGCAGACTGGGTCAAGGCAATGTTAAAAGTCCAGGGGCATTGCACCTCCAATCCAAACTCAATCGCGCAGTGGGCAGCAGTGGAAGCCTTTAACGGCCCGCAGGAATCTGTCGGCGAAATGCTGTCCGAGTACACTAAAAGAAGGGCGTGGTTGTTGTCAGAAATGAAAAATATTCCAGGGATAAAATGCGGGGAGCCCGAGGGAGCGTTTTATGCCTTTCCAGATGTTCGGGGTTGCCTTAAAAAAGAGTTGAAGACGTCAGCTCAATTTGCACAGCGACTGCTGGAAGAAGAACAAACGGTCGTGACTGAGGGCGCAGCGTTTGGAGCTGAAGGTTTCGTGCGCATGTCTTACGCAACTTCGATGGCTCAAATTCAGGAAGGTGTAAAGCGAATCAGAAGGTTTGCCGAAAAGTACG
Source organism: Acidobacteriota bacterium (assembly GCA_046734235.1). GTDB lineage: Bacteria > Acidobacteriota > Blastocatellia > Pyrinomonadales > Pyrinomonadaceae > PSRF01. Next base: position 1,355 of record JBKPQV010000643.1, on the reverse strand, counting down.
CCTAATGAGTTTCAAATTTATGGGAAATGAAAACGGCGCTGAAAATTCCAGCGCCGTTTCTCTTTTAGACTGTATCAGTCTTTAGTACAGGTTGAAGTTGTATTCGAGCTGCATCCACATGGAAACCTGGTGACCATCTTTCGTAGCCGGAACAAACTTAATCAATCTTGCAGCTGCGATGGCACGCTCCGTTAGGCCATAAGGAAGACCGGACACCGTACGAATATTTGTTACTTGACCGTTCGACGAGAACACAACCTTCAGAACTACCGTCCCTGTTATCTGATTCTTGCGCGCGTCTTCGGTGTATTGCGGTTCCGGCTTCGAAATCAATCTTGCCTTCGCTGTGACTTCCTTACCGGTAAAGATTCGTGAGTAGTCACCACCGCCTCCACCGCCTGGTCCACCACCGCCAGCGTTGAAGTCGCCGCCACCCATATTGCCGCCACGGCCTGGTCCAAGTCCGCCACCTTCACCGGGTCCAATACCACCACCCTGACCGGTGCCAATACCGTTGCCGGTACCTTGGCCAGATGACGGATCCGTACTCTTCGATTTGTAGTCGCCGTACGGCAACACGCGCGCATCCGGTGGTACCAACATCGGATCAGCAACCACTGTCGCCGCCACTGGTAACGAAGGATTCTTAATTTGAGGTGGCTTTGGATCTGGTGCCACTACCTGGGGGACGTCCAATGATGCCTGCGGTGGCTTACCAAATGACGCAGGTTTCGGTTCTTCACGTCCACCGCCACCGCCACCAGCAGCACGCTCCGGCTTCGGCTTGCTCCCGCCGCCATTACCTTTATTAAGGCCTGCCGTTCCTGGCTCAGGCGTGGGTTGCTCGTTAGGAATATCGAGCATCTGCTCGACTGTAAGTTCTTCCTGGTTTGCTGCCAGTAAAGCTTGCTTACGCTGTCTGTAATCAAGGCCGACCACCAGACCAACAATAATGAAGAGGAAAACGAACGCCGACACCATTGCGGTCACAACACTCCGAGAGTCAGAAGGTTCTGCTCCCATAACTGCGGCACCGCGATCACGACCGAGCCATGTTGAAAACAGTGCAACGAGTAAGCCGGCTGCAAGAACTCCGAATCCGATCAACCCGATTTTGGAGGTCTTGGTTGATTGAGCGCGATCCATAAACATTACTGCGCCTACCAGCGCGAGCATTGCCAACATTGCTCCACCGATTGCGATCAGAATGTTTCGGTTCGCCAAAAACTTTTTGAGCTTCTGTCCATAACCGACAAAGGCTCTTTTCGTGAATCCAAACGGATCCCGTTTGAATTCCGGCCATGTCAACTCATATTCGTGAGCGACATCTTTCACTTCGTGGCTAAGACGCGCGA
>JBKPQV010000642.1:0-8766 GCA_046734235.1 Acidobacteriota bacterium | reverse complement strand
CACTTGGCGCGCTGCCATATTAGCTAACGTTTTGTCGCCATTACTATCAACAACACCTTCCAATGTAATGTTACCGCGATCAACCACGATGTGGATTGATGGATTGGTGCCACGCAGGTAGCGGTTTAGACCACCAGTTCTGGCTATCGAACGGTAGGTCGCAACACGAATGTTGTCGTCAAACCTCGACAGCGGTAACACCGTGATGCGATTAACGACACGCGACACACCTGAAAGCTGACGCACCCGTTTTTCTGCACTCGATTTAGTGGTTGGCCGCACCACTTGACCGTATAAGGTCACAGTGTTGCCACTTATGTTGTATGCAAGATTATCAAACACTCCGTAGTACGGCAGCGTTACCAATTCGTGCCGGACCTGCTTCGCCAACCGGGGATTAGTTACAACAGACTGAGGATTTGCAAGCGCAAGCGAAGGCATGATCGCCAAAGAAAGCGCTATCCCCATTGTTAGTAAAGTCGACCTTAGAATTCTCATAATATTTCAACCTCTTCCTTGAACTCAGTAACACTACTGAGACGCAAACCATGTTCACAAAGGTAGACACCAAAACACACGAAATAGTTACGGTTTTAAGGAGCAGTTTGGATGTTTACAAGTTTGAAACCTGATTTGTTGTGATGAGGTTGTAAACGGGTAGAATTTCGGATTTGGGAATGCGGATTGCGGATTTCTCGTCCTTGACTGATCTAGCCCGTCGCCGTCGGGACTTCAATAGAAAATTCAGGTAACCACCAAATCCCCAATCCGAAATCCCAAATCCTAAATGGGGCCTTTTGTCTTTTCGCTGAAAAGCATTTAGCATTTCGCGCATGACACGACCACAGGCAGAAGAAGCTAACGTTTACTACTCCCGCTATATCGATCTCGTCAATGATGACGACATCATCGCTACCCTCAAATCGCAGTTGGAAGATATGCAGTCGTTCCTCGATGGAATTTCTGACGACAAGTCACTTGAGAGTTATGCGCCAGACAAGTGGACAATTCGTCAGGTTCTCAACCACGTCAACGATGGGGAAAGGATCTTTGCGGGTCGAGCGCTCTGGTTTGCTCGAGGATTCGCAGAAGCTCTTCCCAGCTTCGATCAGGATATTTGTGTCGAGGGTGCGGAAGCTAATGGTGTCCCATGGCCAAAGCTGAAGGATGAGTTCCGATCTATCAGGCTGTCAACTATCTCACTCTTTGAAAATTTGCCTGCGGCAGCATGGGCTCGGACGGGTGTGGCCAGCGGATATCCATTCACAGTAAATGCTCTCGCTTACATCATCGCGGGTCATGTAACACATCATAAGAACGTCCTCGCCGAGCGGTATCTGTAGCTCCTCCAACATTTAGAGCCAGTTTCGAACTTTCATTGTCTTTAAGGTGGGCAATTTGCTACTCTAAAGCCCTGCGGTGAGACTCACTTGCTTCAACGACCGCAGGCCCCAGCCAATAAGTCCCGACTTCCCGGAGGATCACGATGAAAAGATGCCCGCAGTGTGAATTCGTCTATGAAGACGATCAGAGCTTGTGTGACATGGACGGCATGCTGCTCGTTTTTGACTCGCAAAAACTTCCTAAACCCAAGACCTCTCGTTCCGCTGGGCGAGGTCGAACGGTGACAGCCGGGGCGACCCTTGTCCTGGCGCTGGTCTTTTCTCTCGTGTATTACGTTTCGACGCATCAACGGCCTGCGTCTCGAGCCAACTACATTCCCGCCTCAGCTAATACGACTCAGCCCACGCCAGCTGAGAGCCAGAGCACCGAGATCAAGACAACTGCTACTGAGGTTAAGGAGACCGAGAAAAAGGTGACACCGGTTGCAGTTGAAACGCAAACCGCGAAGGCAGCTGTTTCGAAATCTTCTGCTGGGACTACACCAAAGGAGATAAAGGAGCAGCCAAAAGCGAAACCTCAAAAAACTCAGAGCTCAACACAGACTCCAGAACCCGACTCAAAAATCGGATCTATTCTTAAGAAGACAGGTAGGCTGATCAAGAAGCCTTTCAAGTTTTAAGTCATTGAATAGTTGTGAGTAGTCAGTAGTCCGTAGTCCGTAGTCAGTAGTCAGTTGTTGATAGGTCCTATTGGTCTTATAGGTCCTATTCCTATCGTCCTAGCGTCCTGGTCCTATCGCCGCCACGAACTTCACGTTCCGGTTATATTTTCCATCTGACAAGTCGCTACCTTCATCAGTACCGCGAACAATGTCGCCTTCAACCGAATAGTCTTTGAGTTTGTTGCTTGTGCTTTCCTGATATTGACCGGGATGGAAACGGACCCACATCCCATTCTCGCTAATCACGTATTCCAAGCCTTTGATCTTTTCACCAAGAAGGAGTGTTTGATCTTTGATCTCTTCAGTAAGAGCGTCTGGAGGAATTGGTTTGTCTGTTACCAAAATTATTATTGACTCTTCACTGAAGCGTTCGCCGCGTCCCGCATATGCATACTTGAGCTCAACAACTTCACCTTTCGAGGTAAAGCTGCCACTGGCTTGACCTACTTGCAGATCACTAGGAGCGATCGGCGGCTTGGGAACTTCACCGGTTGCGGTTTGTTGTGGAGAAGACTGCACCTCAGGACTCGATTTCGGTTCGGGCTTTGAAGATTTGTTTAAGAATGCGCAAGCTGAAAAGACCATCACAATAAATAAATATGTCAAAGCTCGGGTTATTCGATTCATTTGCAGGCTCCTCTTACGTTAATGGGAAAGGCCGCAGAATCCTACCATACGAGTTGATAACATTTGACAGAATAGAAAGAGGACCCATGTGACCAATAGGACCTATTATTCGTCCTATTGGTCATATAGGTGCTATTCCTATTCTGTCACCCACGTCCAAGTTTTTGATGCATAATGTTACCCCATGAAGCGTTGCCCCCAATGCCAATTCATCTATCCTGACGCCGACACAATTTGCGACTTCGATCAAACTCCTCTAGTCGATGCTCCTGAGTCGGAGATTGCTGCAATTACCAACACTCCGGAACAACCAGCGATATCGGGTCTGGCAGCAACACAAACAAAGAAATTTAAAGAGCGTAGGAGTCGCAAGGCTTTACCGATAGCTGCGGCTGCTGGCATTGCTTTAGGAGTCTCCATCGTCGGCGTGTATGTTGCTGTTCAAAGGCAACTCACCCCCACACGTTCTCAAGTCGAAACGCGTGTAGCGGCCACCCCTCTTAAAACCGAAGCTACGCTACCTTCCCCGTCGCCCTCAGTTGAACCTTCTCCGTCACCGTCACCGAGTCCCGACTTAGTTGAAAAATCTCAGGCCACAAATACAAAAGCAACCGCCCATTCGAGCCCCAGCGCCGGTCCTGTTTCCACCAGCCCCCATCCATCGAAATCAACAAAGTCGGTAATTCTCTTAACAAGCGGCGCGAAGCTAGAAGCAGACGAAGTTTGGAAAACGAAGGATGGCGTCTGGTACCGTCGTGATGGTGTTGTGACCCTGCTTAAGAAGAATCGCGTCAAAGGAATTGTGAATCGATAGGACTTAAAAACCTATAGGACTTATAGGACCTATAGGACCTATTGAAGCAGCAATGACAATTGAACAAGGTCAAAATGAGAAGTGGAAAATGATCTGTTCTAGCCTTGGCAATCCTCACTGAATGCTTCACAATGTACCTGCAGTAAACACTCACAACCTCATGAAAGGAACCCTCACGATGTCTGAAATAAAACTCAACCTCGTAGACTCACAAAAAATTCTTGTTGGCACAATTCACGGATCAGTCGGCGATTACTGTGTTGCAGCATTATCTGCCGAGCCTGAAACCATTCGCGAACTCGAAGCTGCACTTGAACGCTTCGAAAAAGATCCACAGGATTTCCATACGCTCTTCAGAGAGCGGTCGGAAATCGACAAGGAACCATACGACGCGGGCATTCTGGTGATTGATCTGGCTGCCAGAATGGTCGCGTATGAATCAACCTATTCTCTGCCGTCAGCGGTCGGTGAAGTGGAATACCACAATGGGAAACACGCAACCGACGTAATTCTCAGGTACTGTTTGCCAGACGATTGGGAGTTTGTTGATGAGATCGACCACTACCGTTTTGCCTCACCAGAGCGGCGCCGAAAACGACTTTCAATTACGCCGCTCAACACACGCGAAGTTCTCTATGGACCACCGCTGCTGGAGTTTCTGGCAACGAATATTCGACTTTTGGATTTCAAGGATCTGGCCATTGAATCCGATCCACTTTCGAATGCTGAGAGGAACTCGATTCTGAGTCCGATTAGCGAAATTCATGCGCAATGGCTTTTGACACCTCGTGATGATCTTCGCGGTCAATCACCACGTGATGTGCTGCTTGCAAAACAGGATTTCATTAGCTGCGATCTTCAATTCCGCTCGTGGCAGTGGAGTTCCATGCTCGAAGGCCCACCGTGTATTTCACGCGATTCCTTTGCGTATCGCTTTGGCGGTTTCGGAATTCACGAATGGGTTCTCTACTACGACCTCCTTCGTCATCTTCTTAACTCCGGATTCGACCTAAAAGACGCTGACGAGCTCGATCTCCAGGCTTTGGTGTCACGACTCGAAACACTGAAGAACGACTGGCTTAACCAACCCAATGAGGAACTTGAAGGCCGTATTCCTGCCATCGTCATTGACAATGAGCGCCGGCGCTTACCGGAAGCTATGGGTGGCAGGAGCATGGTGATCGATGAAGACTGTCCACTATGTAAGATGATGGGCGACGCGTGCGAAGCTGGTCGTGAAGTCTGCTTTTGGCATCTGGATACATCCAAAATGGATGATCATTTTGCCTTCTCATCTTTCGCAACCGAAAAGGAATATCTGGAGGCTCGATTGCAGATGGAAATACGACATCGCGAATTTGACCGGCGCTGGATTGAAAGAGAGGAACGCATCGCACGCGGCGAAGCTGGCGGCGATGATCCTTTTCTGGGGCTGGACGAATATTTTCCCGCTCCGATTTCAGAACCAGAACCCCCCGAGGCGTGAACATTTGTTATTTGACCTTGGACAGTTATCAGTCGCCATTTTCCGGAGCCAGGTAAACTCGGAGACGAACTTAACCACAAAGACACAAATACACTAAGGCACAATGTCAACTCTTAGTGATCGGGTCTTTGTGTCTTGGTGTCTTTGTGTCCTGGTGTTTAAGGCCCATAGATTTGGCATGACGGCCGCACACCGCTAGAATGGCCAGACTGCTATCACATTTTGGCAAGTCACTTTCTCGCGTGACCCTGTCTGCTGGCACAAAACTCGGCCGTTATGAAGTTCGTTCAAAGGTGGGCGAAGGTGGGATGGGTGCGGTCTATCGCGCCACCGATGAAAAACTTCATCGGGACGTCGCAATCAAAGTTCTTCCTTCCGACCTCTCAGAAAATACTGATCGACTGCATCGCTTTGAACAGGAGGCCCAGGCAGCGGGATCGCTGAATCATCCAAACATACTGGCTGTCTACGATGTCGGCGTGCACGAAAATGCACCGTACGTTGTCTCGGAACTGCTCGAGGGTGAAAGCTTCCGAGAACTCCTGAGTCGTGGCCCACTCTCGGGCCGGAAGGCCACCGATTATGCGACTCAGATCGCCCGTGGTCTTGCCGCCGCTCACGACAAGAACATCATTCACCGCGATCTCAAACCAGACAATCTCTTCCTTACTACTGATGAGCGCGTAAAGATTCTTGATTTTGGTCTGGCAAAACTCAGTCAGTCGACCGGAGAACAAACACAACAAACAGATATAGCAACCCGCCGTGTTCATACTGATCCGGGAACTGTGATGGGAACCGTCGGCTACATGTCGCCCGAACAAGTACGGGCGCTGCCAGTCGATCGTCGTTCGGACATTTTTAGTTTTGGCACGGTTCTTTATGAAATGTTGACAGGCCAGCGCGCGTTTCATCGCGACTCTGCCATCGAGACGCTCAACGCGATCCTTAAAGAAGAGCCTGCTGAAATCGCCTTGTCGAATCCGAATATTGGCCCCGCGTTGGAACGCGTTGTGTTGCATTGCCTTGAAAAGAATCCGGACCGCCGCTTTCAGTCAGCGACAGATATTGTGTTTGCGCTCGAGTCTTTGACGGGAGTGTCTAGCCTACGCAGCCAGGAAACGCTGATCGCCGCTAAAGGAATTCCCCCGGCCCGCAAAAGTCGCGAACGATTGATCTGGGCGATCATTTCCTCGGTGCTATTAGTTAGCTTGATGGCGCTGGCCTTTGCTTATTTTTCCCGTACACCCACCAATAACCGTTTAGTACGACTGACACTTTCGGTCCCCGACAAAGGAAAGTTTGCGTCCAATATCACGCTGTCGCCCGATGGTCTAATGGTGACCTTCGTAGCAACTGATTCGTCCGGAAGAGACCAACTCTGGCTGCGTTCACTCGATTCGTTAAAAGCTACGCCGCTCGCGGGGACTGAAGGAGCACGCACGCCATTCTGGTCGCCGGATAGTAAACACATTGGATATTTTGCCAATCGAAAACTGATTAGGATTCAAATCTCAGGTGGGCAGCCTCAAACGCTCTGCGATGTTACTGAGAACGGAGGCGGCGGGACCTGGAATCGAGATGGAGTAATTCTTTTCGGCGGTTCTGCAGGACTTTTTCGAGTCTCAGCGCAAGGCGGGACGCCCGTCCAGGCTACTAAAGAAGAGCCACAGGAAGAAGCACACCGTTGGCCATATTTTCTGCCCGACGGGCGACACTTCGTTTTTCTCGCTGATGCCGGAACCACTGAAAATCATAACATTCGTCTTGGTTCGCTTGATTCTCAACAGACTCAAATACTTTTCCGAGCAATCTCGAGAATTGTTTATGCGTCTCCCGGATATTTGCTTTACGTAAATCAAAGTGCGCTTGTGGCTGTTCCTTTTGATGCGAGCTCCTTAAAAGTAACGGGTGAGCCGGTAACCATAGCTGAACAGATTGCAGACATTGGTGACAACCATGACTTTGACTTTTCAGTATCTGAAAACGGCGCCCTCGCGTATCAGTCCGGTAGTTTCATTTCACAGTTCACCTGGTTCGATCGAACCGGAAAGAAACTCGAAACTGCGGGAGAGCCATTAGGTATTGCGAACATTTCCCTTGCTCCTGATGACGGAAGCGTTGCGGCTAGCGTGCTTGATGCAAACGGTCGTGAAGGTGACGTCTGGATTTACAATTTCAAACGGAGTTCTTCCGCGCGTTTGACGTTCGATCCGGGTGGTGATGGCACTCCCCTGTGGTCCCCAGACGGAACGAGAATCGTTTTTGGCACAACTCGAAGAGGAACCGGTGCCGTCGACCTCTATGAAAAATCAGCCAGTGCTACTGGCGACGAAAAGCTTCTATACCAGTCAGAAGCTGCAAAATTTGCAACAGGCTGGTCCAGAGATTCAAAGTACATTCTTTTTGAAAACTGGAGTCCCCAGTCAAAAGGCGCAATCTGGCTCCTCGATCTAACGGGCACACCTAAGGCTGAACCCCTGGTCAAATCGTCGGCCTTTGATGTAGTCCAGCCCGTTTTTTCACCTGATGGTAAATTCATTAGTTATACGTCGAATGAGTCCGGGCGCAATGAGATCTACGTGCAGAGATTCCCGCTTACTTCTGATAAGTGGACCATCTCATCTACCGGGGGCTCAGAATCAACCTGGCGCAAAGACAGCAAAGAGCTATTCTTCCTAAGTGAAGAAAACAAGTTGATGTCGGCAGAGATCAATTCAGCTAATGGTTTTGAGAGCAGCATCCCACGACAGCTGTTCGATGCAGGTGGTCTGAAACGAATGACTGGCACTACGTATGCACCAGCTGGCGACGGTCAGCGCTTTCTGCTCTGCATGTCTACGGATTCTGACCAATCTTCGGCGCTAACAATCGTCCTCAATTGGGCCACAATACTTAAACAGAAATAAGCGTTGTGGTAGTCTTCCGCCGTGACTGTGAGGTACTGAGCTATGTTGAGTCTTTGGCTTATCACCGCATTGCTGTTTAGTCCAACTACTATTAACCAATCCTGCAATCCGGCCGTAGTCGATTACATCATTCGCGATGAAACGGGAAAGGTTTTGAGCGAAGCAGATGTTAACTCAGTCGCTTCAATGCTTCCCAAAACAATCGACAATGCCACTGTGGATCCAACCCTGGTTTCCTTCGCCTCCGACAAAGTGACTTACTATTGGCCAGAGTCAGTAGAGTGGGAAAAAGGAACTAAGGTACCCGCACTGGGATTTGCGAATGCTGCTACGTGCACACTCCACCTCACCGAAGTAACCTTGACCTACAAAAACAAGAAAATGCGGCTGATCTTCAATGTGGATATCGCAAGGTCTCAGCAGGACCGACGGCCTGTTGTCGATTCACTACCGTTTCAGGAAGGAGCCTTCGAGCTGGATCTGAAAGACTGGGAGCGCGAGAGTCATAAATTGATCCCCGCGACGCGGTGGAAAAAGGCGAAGTAAATCTATTTCAGGTTGAAAACTGTGAGATTTCAAAATCTCCGATCTGAGATCCCGCCGAAGTGATGCCGAGCCAACTAATCGCCAAAACTAATTGTCGCGCAAAGGCTTACCCTGCCGAGGTTCATTTCTTAACACCGAGGCACAGAGGCCTCAGAGAAAGTGCGAAAAAATATCTCCGTAATTGACCCCAAACTGTGGATAATGGCATTGGTATGATGCGTTGCCCGCAGTGCAATTCCATATTTCCCGACACAGAGCACTTTTGCGAACTTGACGGCACCCCTCTAGTTGCCGGCGAACCGCCGCAAAAAACTAGAGT
>JBKPQV010000641.1:0-11406 GCA_046734235.1 Acidobacteriota bacterium | reverse complement strand
GTGCAGAGCAATTTCGTCGGCAGCAACAGACAACGTTTTGTCTATCAACTTTGTGGGCGACGTTATGCCGGGTGGGGTTCTCAAGTTTGGTTCGAAGAGTGCGGCGGTTTTGATGTCGCTGTCGAGTTGTTTGATTCGTTGAAGTCCATTGAGGTCAAAGCATTCGACTATCACTCTCGACTTGAGGGCGCTTTGTCGCAAGGAGTGGCAGCAGGCTTCAGCAAGCTCGCTGAGGCAATCAGGTTCACTCTTCATCTCGAGGTAGAGCAACCCGCTGGCCTTTGCGAAGAGTTCGAAGACTTCACTAAGCGTCGGGAGGGGCTCGTTTTGATAGGAGTGTTCATTGGACTTGAACCAGCCTCCAACATCAACCTTTTTTAGCTCCGATAATGTTAAAGAGGAAACTTTTGCAGGATTTGCTCCTGTCCTCTTCAACGTATCATCGTGAATGACGACAGGAATACCATCGCGTGAGAGTCTAACGTCAAACTCGACACCGTCGGCCCCCTGCTCAAGAGCAAGGCGAAAGGCTGCCATGGTGTTTTCGGGCGCATGTGCAGAAGCACCACGATGGCCGATGATGAGCGGTTTCATTCTGAATCAATTGCGCGCGACTCGCTTTAGCTTAATATCAAACGTTCCGTACTCGGTTTTTACCCGCGCGCTCACGGGAATGTGGCGTTCGTCATCCGTGATCCAAAACACAAATTCGCCCTTCTCGCCATCAATAATATTGTCTGGTCCAAACAGTTGAGGCTCAACTCGAAGAACCTTCACTTTGCCAAGGACGGTCTTCATCCTCTTCTTTTCGACTACATTGATTGGAACACGATAGACGCGGCCGCTTTCGCCTATAAAGACTTCGAACCTCTTTCCTACCACTAATGGCTGAGTGCGTATGTAGTAGATCGCCGACAACACATCCTGAAGTTGGCCGGAAAAATCTGCAATTGCCTGGCGGGGTTCGGCCGACGGGTTGTTCGGGTCGCGTTGGCTCCACGACAGCTTTCCTTTAGAGCGATCATAAGTCGATTCACTTGTTCTAACACGCTTGCCTTGCTCGTCGAGCATGTTGTTTTTTTGCAGTGTGAATGTCGACGCCTCAACCGTCGATTGGATCTGTTCGCGGAAATTCAGGTTAAAAAGTCTTGTGAAAAATCCTTTGCTGATAACATCGGCGCTAAGAACCAGGGAATAAGAATCGACTGTCGATTTGGTTTCCGGAGTTATCGGAGCGCGGCTGGAGCGTAATCTGAACTCCGCGACATTTAGCCCGCGAAGTAGGGAACGATTGAATTCAGCTTCATAGAACAATTCTTCGACTGGTTCAAATGGTCGAGTATTCGCGGCAATTGGCGTTTGCGCAGTTACAGCCTGCGAAATTACCAACGCACCCATCACTGCGAACAAAATACCGACCTTTAATCTCTTTAAACTCATCTCAGGTAATAAATCTTCACGATCAATAATCCCCAGGCCACAACCAAACCGAGTGCAGCCCTATACTCTCGATAGCGCAAATAGAGACTCATATCAAACTTGACGTGGTCACTATTTGTCTGTCGATAAGGAGTGAATCGGGGAAAGAACAAGGGCACTTGTTGCTTATACGCCTCATATTGCAGGCCAAACAACTCAGCCATTGTCGAGGCTTCGACGCGCATCACCGGGAAATAGATGCCAAGAAAGAGGATGGCAAAGAGGGTTGCGAGTTCCCATCGGCCAGACGCTATTGTGAAACCGAGGCCGAGAAAGAAGCTACCGAGATAGAGTGGGTTTCTAGTGAAAGCATAAGGGCCGGATATGGCCAGTTCGGCATTTTTACGAATATGTCCCGCCGCCCATGCTCTAATTCCGAGACCAATGACAGACACAGCTGCGCCGATTAGGAGGGCCTTCAAAGTGGGTTTCGCCATCACTAGGAAGACGGCTGCGGTCAAAAAACCAAGTGGCACTCGCCACCGCTGTATCCATGTTCCACCTCTGCGCATACTTAGCTGCTTACGATTGAACTGACCAAAGGTAATCTTTTTGTCGAAACGTCACTCGCTCCTATCCTAATCATCACTGCCCTAAGAACCCGTTCAACCTCGATGTCCATGCAGATCCAGTTCGAACAGGCACGGCGATGACAATCGACTCTACAGTCGATATCGTTACGTTCTACACAAATGTCTGCAGGATTTGGACTACCATTGCGCCACCACTCAGTCGGTCCGAATAACCCCACTATTGGTGCGCCTGCTGCGACCGCAATGTGAGTAGGGCCCGTATCACCGCCGACGTAAACCTTAGCGTGACGTGCCAGAGCGAAGAAACCCTTCAGCGAAACATTAAGGAGCCTTGTCTTTCCACATTTGGAGTTATTTGCTACCGCTTCGGCCAACGCGAATTCACCCGGCCCGTATGTGACAATCGGATGCAGGCCACAGTTAGACCAGAGAGCATCGGCCAGCTGGCCAAACCTCTCGGGACTCCAAAGTTTCGTTGGCCAACCACCGCCGGGATTAAGAATGGCATAGTGACCATCAGTGCCAGAAGCGGCCTTGCTTGCTTCGTCCTGCGCAGTATCTGGTACGTGGATAGGGAACGAAAGATTGGATGAATCTACAGGAACCTGAATTCCGAAAGTTCCTTCAACGAGGCGGAGTGCTTTATAGATAACGTGAGTTCGTTTTGGTACGTGAACTCTCTTGGAAAGTAGGAGAGCGCTTGGTTTCTCTCGTAACCCCTCACGGGTATACCCGAAAACACGACGCGCGCCCGAAAGGCGCGCGATTGAGGCGGACTTTAGCAGTCCCTGGAAGTCTATTGCTACATCGAAGGCCGAGGCGCGTAACCGACGTAACTGCTGGCGCGGTGCCCGCAGCGTCTCCCCAGACATCAGTCCGCGCCTCAGCGCCTTCGTGTCGACTTCGATGAGACGATCAAGCAGCGGGTTGTCTCTCAAAATTTCAGAAGATGATCGTTCTACGACCCATGAAATTTCCGCCTGGGGGAGCCCGGTCCTAATCGCCGCGAGGGCAGGCAAGGTGTGGACGATATCGCCGATACTCCCAAGCTTTACAATCAGAATCCGCATAATACGGCCTAAGTTCCCCCAAAATACACAAACTTGACTGATGCTTCAGAGACCTTCTTACCATTTTTGTATTTGGTAAGCACCCCCTCCAGCACCGGCGTCTCATCATCGAGCTGCGCGGTTTCAAAAACTCCTCCTCGCAAAAACTTTCCCACGAAGCTGTACGAGATATTGGAAACGACCACGGTGTTGAATGTGAAGCGCTCCTGCGTCACGCTTAGGGCCTTGAACCGAAAAGCTTTTCCGCTGTTTAGTTGGACGCCAGCTGGAGGGAGTCGACGAAGCCTTTTCGCATTCAAATTTATGCCACTGAAATCCAAAAATCCGTCGGGGGCAGTGCCGTGAATCCAAAATGAACCGTCCGGATCGAACTTGCTCTTGCGCTGCTGCTGGCCCACAACAACCACCGCGCACCAGCTGCAAACCAGCAGGGCCATTATTGTTGTAGACGCCTTTACCAGGTTGTTCATCCCTTTCTCCTCTCAGCCAGAATCTGGGACGTTGAGTGGTCTTTTGGATCTCCTACTATTGCGACTGTGCCGCCATACGATTTAACTACGTCACGCTCCGGCACAGTATCGACAGTATAGTCGGTTCCTTTCGCATGAACGTCGGGTTTGAGCGCGAGGAGGAGCACTTCGACTGTGGGCTCCTCAAAGATGGTCACGTAACTAACGCTTTCGAGAGCGGCCAGTAACTCAGCTCTTTCGAGGTCAGGCATGACCGGTCTACCCGGTCCTTTCTGAATTCTAACTTGGCTGTCCGCATTTACCCCTACTATGAGCACATCACCAAGTTCTCGGGCTCCAGCAAGGTATCTGATGTGGCCAACGTGAAGCACATCGAAGCAGCCGTTCGCGAACACTATTCGAGATCCAGCGGCCCTTAGCTTTGTCACAACTTCGATCAGTTGCTGGCGGTCTAAAATATTGATCGACATTATGAGTTCAAAACGGAGTGTTCGAGTTCTTGAGGCGTGATTGAAGCCGTTCCACGTTTCATCACCACAAGACCACCAGCGTAATTCGCAAGGTGAGCTGCTTCTGCAAAGGAAGCCCCTGAAGCCAGGGCAAGCGTAAATGTTGCCATCACAGTATCGCCGGCACCGGTCACATCAACTGGTTGCGCGGCGCCAATCGCAGAAATGTGCAAGGGAGCAGAGCCTGTTTCGGTAAGCATCATTCCATTAGCGCCTCGAGTCACCAGCAATGCCTTATAGCTAAGGCGTTCTTTGAGCTTTGACGCTACTGCTTCTAATTGTTGGCTTGAATTGATCGATTGACCTAGTAAATGTTCGACCTCGTCTTCGTTTGGCGTCGCTGCGGTTAAGCCAACAAAACTTTCGAGATGGAAACGGGAATCAACCAGGACCGGTATTGAAGATGAAACTTCTCGCAAAAGTTCGACTGCGGTCTGGTCAACAACGCCATAATTGTAATCTGAGATGATCACAGCGTTAGCTACTTTGGCTTGCGACTGTAAGTTTTGAAGAATTGTCCTGCGAGCATTCGAGTCGGTTAGCGGGGTATCTTCATAATCAATGCGAATTACCTGTTGGCGGCTCGAGTGCGCTTGTCCGGCCAGGATCCTCACTTTTGTCGTTGTTCGGAGGCCTTCGACTGTTGTCAGACTTGCTGTGTCGACGCCAGCATTTTGAAGTTTGTTACGAAGTTCACCTCCAGCTTCGTCGTTGCCGACGACTGATACCAACTGAACTTCCGCACCGAGTGATGAAAGATTTACCGCGCAATTTGCGGCGCCTCCGGGTACTGTTTCAGTCTGTTCATGTTGGAGAATGAAAACCGGAGCCTCACGCGATACCCGGCTAATTGACCCGTAAAGAAAACGGTCTGCGATTGCATCCCCCACGATGACAATCTTCTGTTTCGGAAAATCCTTGATAATCTCAATTAGACGACCTTGAAATTCGTTCACGATTGATCGCTGCTCCCGGTAGAACCTAGTATCTTTTTGACGGCTTCAAGCAGATTCTCGCTGATGATGTCCGGCTGAAGATTCCAGCTTGAACGTTGGTACTCCCACTCGCCTCTGCCATATCCACTCAGGACGAAGGCCGAACGAATACCTGCATTTCGCGCCAGCTCGATATCGCTGTAGCGATCTCCGATCATCCAGCTCGATTGTAGGTCAATCTCAAATTCTTTGTTGGCCCGATTGATGAGACCGGGCTTTGGCTTTCGGCAATCGCAGTCAAACCGGTAAGGAGGTTCGCCAACCGTAGGATGATGGGCACAGTAGTATATGGCGTCCAAGACGGCATCCTGTTGTGCGAGTTCCTGAACCAGGCGGTCGTGGACTGCGGAAATGATGGCTTCTGAGAAGTATCCGCGGGCGACTCCGGCCTGGTTGGTTACTAAAATCGCCAGCCAATTGTTTTCGTGTAGCTGTCGTAGCGCCTCCGCAGAATAAGGATACAGCTGAAAACGCGAAGGGTGATTTATGTAGCCGACTTCCTCGGAAATAGTTCCGTCGCGGTCGATAAAAACGGCTGGCTTCTTCATCTTCAGTTTACGCGACCGAATCGCAAAGACTCCTTACCGTTTTTGCAAAGCTACTTCGCTTCAACAGTACATGAGACTGCTCTATGACCTCGTCAGTCGTTATGGCCGTCATGCAACGATGATCGATTGGACAATCTCGCAGCATGCACGGTGCGCAATCTGGTGGATGTCTCAGAATTTCAGCCTGTCCCGAGAGCGGTCTGGTAGTCAAAGGGTTAGTTGGCCCAAAGATAACAAGTGTTGGTCTCCCAAGAGCGGCTGCGATATGTGCTGGTCCCGTGTCGTTCGTAATCAGTAGATCGCTCAGTGCGAGGATGGCAGTTAGCTGATCGATAGTTGTTTTCCCAGTAAGATTCACCGGTTTCAGCTTCATTCGATCGATAACTCTTTGAGAGACCTCTTCTTCTCCTTTCGATCCTACAACCACAACCTGTTTCTTATCTTTCAATAAGTGATCGGCAACTGCCGCAAATGATTCGGCCGGCCAACGCTTCGCACGGCTGTTGATTGAGCCTGGGCAGATGGCAACCAGTGGCTTTGAAGTGCTCAAACCAGCTTCCGCTAAAAATTGTGAGGCGTCCTTCTTACGACTTTCCGAGATGTCCAGAGTGGCATCGGGATCGGCTTCGCAAATGGTGCTACTTTGATAGAGCGCTTGTTCGAGTGCTGTGATCAGGTAAAGGTAGTAAAAAACTTCGTGTCGCGAAGAGCGCCACTCAGGCAAGTCAACTGGATGGGTAAGCAAAGCTTGTCTTGATTCTGTTGCAAAGCCAAGCCGCAAAGGAATCGCCGCTAGAAACGGAATCAGAGCTGCTTCAAAAGCATTCTGGAATGAAATTGCCAGATCGAATTTTCGCTGTCGCCAAAGTCTAATTTGTTTCAACGCAGAAAAAACATTACGCCTGTCGTATACGATCAAATCGTCAATATATTCTGCATCCAGAAACAGACCTCTTGCGCTTGGTCTAACAACGAGGGTTATCTGCGCCTCCGGCAACACTCTTCTGAGGGCGCGCAAAGCAGGAATCGTTATCACAGAGTCGCCAACCCAATTTGTGCCACGGACAACGACACGTTTGATTTGTTGTGGAGTTAACCTTGACATTCAATAACTACAGAAGACCGCGCAAGCCTTCTTCCATACCTACCTGGGGTTTCCAACCGAGATCTTTTTGGATTCGAGTCAGATCAGAAACGTAATTCAACGGAACCGGAACCGGTAGTTGAGGGTTCTCCTCAACCGTTGGTTGCAATTCAATAAGCTCACCAATTTTCTGGATTATCTCACGCAAGGAGGCTGCATTCGTATTGCCGCCACCGAGGTTGTAGAGTCCAAAAGTGATCGAGGAATCTATAAAAGCCTGACACGCCCTTGAGAAATCATCGACAAACAGGATGTCGCGAATGGGATCGCAATTCTTGAGCAAACGAATCGGCCAGCCGTGTTTTACCGATTCCACGTAGTGAGTGACAAAGCCGTTTTCATTCCCCGATGTCGGCCTGGCGTACACTGCGGACAGGCGAAATATACAGGCGCGCAAATTTTTCTGCGCAGCATAATATTCAACGTATCGCTCGCCTATAAGCTTGGACCATTCAAAAGGCGAATGACCAGCATAGTCGGTGCTGCAAGTCTCGGGCACCTCGTCTGGGTAAGAATCAGCGTGCCGCCCATATACGTCTTTAGTCGATGCATAAATGAACACCGAATTTGATTTCATATTGAGGAGCAGATTCCTCGTCGCGTCGGCGTTAGTCTGAAATGAGAGTTCAGAACCAGAGGGGGACTTGTCCATGTGGGCCGCAAGATGGATTACGACATCGTAGTCAGCCACCCGATCGACGTCGTACTTATTGAGAATGTCGAGATTGGAGCGGCGCGAGAAGTCGTCGGCGAGGAAGAAGCGGCGCACATGCGTTCCCAAATACCCGCTACCGCCAGTCACTAGAATCTTCATGTGTAAAGTCTATTAGGCAACCGATAAGTCGGCGAGTTTGCCGCGTGCCAGCGCGGTTAGTGTGGCGAGCGATTCAGCCTTGCCAATTGCGATCAGCATGTCACCCGCTTGAATCACGGAATCGCCTTGCGGGTTGAAAATTATCTCGCCGCTGCTTCGACGTATGCTGACGATCACGATGTTCAGGGTAGAACGAATTTTGGTCTCGCTTAATTTCTCGCCTACAAACGACGACGAAGGATCTACTTCGAGTTGTTCAAAGCCGAGATCCAGCTCACTAGCGGTCATGGAGTCCAAAAAGTCATTGACTGCTGGTTTTGTCAGCGCCATAGCCATCCGGTGACCGCCAATGATTGTGGGGGCCACAACTCGATTGGCCCCGGCGCGAATGAGTTTTGCTTCTGCTTGCTCTTCGGCCGCGCGAGCCACAATGTGAATTTTGGGATTCAATGCCCGCGCAGTGAGTGCCACGTAAACATTGTCGGCGTCATCCGGCAGGCAGGCGGCGAGACCACGTGCATGCTCTACGGCTGCGTCATGCAAACTTTCTTCGAGTGTTGCGTCGCGCACAAGCACCGCGATGCCGGAGTCAAGCAACTGAGTGACTTTATTTGTATCGCTTTCCAGCACGATAAAAATGTCGTTGCTTTGCTGAAGAGTTTTAATGACATTCGTTCCAACACGGCCCGCACCGCAGATGATAAAATGGTCTCGCAGTTTGCTCATTCGTTTTGAAAACTTACGACGGCCGAATGTGGCTAATAGTTCCGAGTGGACAATCGTTTGAACCGAACTCGTAAGCGCATAAAGAACAATTCCCACACCCACCATCATGAATACGGTGGCGAATGCTCTACCGGTAACCGTTTTGGGAGATATGTCTCCAAAACCCACAGTGGTCACCGTTTGGGCGGTCACATAAAGGCTATCCAGTATAGACCAGCCCTCTAATAGGTGAAATACGACGGTTCCCAACGCGACTGCCGACAATACAGCGATCACGCCAATCCGCAGTCGTTGACGTTTATTGTCCAAGGGGTTGCCGCCGGATGTTAGACTCATAGCGCTGTATTCTGAGGGCAGCCACGTTAGCTAATGAGGATTGGCCTGTCAAACACAACTTGTTGAGAACCACAGGGCTAATGTTTCGTAATATGTAGTGCGATTAGAGCCGCGCCTGGAGGGCATCTAATCGCAACCGACGTTCGAAATTTTATGCCGGTCCGCTATCCACCTACTAACCAAGTCCCACCGGGCAGAGGCGCTCGCGATCTTCGTACCAGTCGAATGGTAGCTTACGTTGAACCACGACAAAGCTTTTGGCGCAGACTATTACGAAGACTCTTTAGTGCACCAGTGGTGATTCCGGTAGTCTTCCTAAGCGCAATTGTAATTGGGGTCCTTGTTTACTACTGGACTATTTTTTCTGGACGAATCGACAATCTTCTTAAAGGCGAGGTATTCACGCGTAGTGCTGGAATCTATGCCGCCCCGAAACAGCTTCACGTCAGTGAAAATATTTCATTAGAAGAACTCACTGCGTTTCTGAAACGCGCGGGTTACGTTGAGAAGGGAACTCAGGCTGAGACGAGTCGCGGAAGGTACACCTTAAACGGCAGTATGGTAGATGTCGAACCTGGCGCTGGTTCGTCGGTTGACGGGCAAAAGCAGTTCCAACATGTTCGCGTACAGTTTGCAAAAGGAGGCAAGTCGATCGCTTCGCTGATCGATTTGGATAGTCGAGGATCTCTCGAACGCGTTTGGTTGGAACCAGAGCTAATTAGTTCGGTAACAGGTCGAGAACGCGCGAAGAGAAAAGTGGTGGGCTTTAAGGATTTGCCACCACATCTGGTGCAAGCAATTACCGTAACTGAGGATCGATCTTTCTTCGAGCATCATGGTGTTAACTTTCGTGGCATCATTCGTGCCGCAGTCAGGCGTTATGATTCAGATCCAAATTCACCGATTGCTCGGCAGGGTGGATCAAGTATTACGCAGCAGCTTGTGAAGAACCTCCTCCTTTCACCCGAGCAAACTCCCAAGCGAAAGATATCCGAAGCTTACATGTCGATCATTCTCGAGACGCGCCTCTCGAAGGAGGAGATTTTCGAGCTCTACTGCAATCAGGTGTACATGGGCCAGCAGGCCGGCTTTTCGATCAATGGCTTCGGCGAAGCATCGAGCGCGTACTTCAATAAGGATGTTACTAATCTGACTTTGCCGGAGGCAGCATTCCTCGCGGCAATTATTCGCAGCCCTAATCGCTACAATCCTTACCACGACCTGGCAACAGCTACGGCCAGGCGAAATCAAGTACTCGACTCGATGGCTGAGACTGGCGCCGTCACTCAGGAAGCAGCCAATAAAGCGAAGTCGACACCACTCCAGGTTGCGCCAACCAAAGGACGTATCGACGTCTCGGACGCTCCGTACTTCGCTGACTACGTTCAAAACCAGCTTGGAGATCTAATCGCGGGCTCAGGTACTGCTCAACACCTGCGGATCTACACGACGATTGATATGGATCTGCAGCGTGCAGCTTACGCTGCTTTGACAAAACAACTTGCCGAACTCGATAAAGTTCAAGCAAAAAGGTTCGAACCAGGAACGCTTCAGGCCGCATTGGTAGCGATGAATGCAAAGACCGGCGAAATAGTAGCCATGGTGGGTGGTCGTGATTATTCGAAAAGCCAACTCAACCGCGCCGCTGATGCATTTCGACAGCCAGGCTCTGTCTTCAAGCCATTCGTTTACGCAACCGCTCTCAATACTGCTTACGATCCTGTGCCGCGCGTGATTACGCCGGCTACGACTTACATGGATGAGCCGAAGACGTTTACGTTTGATAACCAGGAGTACTCTCCAGGAAACTTTGGGGATACTTACAGTCATCAGCCAGTGACTCTTCGCGATGCACTTGTTCACAGTCTTAACGTCGTCACTGTAGATGTCGCGATGGAGGTGACGATCGGTCGTGTGATGAATCTTGCGGCGAAAGCCGGTTTGCCGAGACCGCCCAGGGCATATCCCGCGATGGCGCTGGGAACTAGCGAGGCGACACCACTGCAAATTGCCTCAGCCTATACAGCGTTTGCAAATCTCGGGACGCGAACAACCCCAATCTCTATCAATCGAATAACGACTGGCGAGGGAGTAACGATTGCCTCACCAACTACGCAGCGAAGTGAAGTGCTGAGACCAGACGTAGCTTTTGTGATGACCTCTTTTATGAAAGACGTTATTAACCGAGGAACTGCTTCCAAGGTTCGAGGCAGAGGTCTCAAAGCAGTGCTGGCAGGGAAAACCGGAACTTCTCGTGATGGTTGGTTTGCCGGCTATACGCCGAATCTTGTGTGCGCCGTCTGGGTTGGATTTGACGATGGATCACAATTAGGTTTGACGGGCGCAAATTCTGCGTTGCCGATCTGGTCCGACTTTATGCAGTACGCCTTAGACGAACATCCCGAATGGGCTGGGGATTGGGAAGCGCCGGCGGGAGTTGAACCGGTTGAGATAAATCCTAAGACAGGCGAACTAACAGCTGACACAGATACCGAAAAGCGAACCGAGTACTTCATCAATGGCACTGGGCCAAATCACGTAACCGCAGAAGAACAAGCATCACCTGAGGAACAGCCAGAAACTTCTCCCACTCCAGAGGAGTTGCCACAAGAAGAACCGCCTGCGCTGCCCTCACCCTCTCCATCACCAAAGAAGGCGTCCACACCTGACAGTCGTTTGGAAGGGACGATTACTCTCGACATCGATCCTACCACTGGATTAATTGCGGTCGAGTCTTGTCCTGTGATTAGGACCAAGACATTTGTATTGGGGACGGAACCAA
>JBKPQV010000640.1:0-5191 GCA_046734235.1 Acidobacteriota bacterium | reverse complement strand
GGTCTTAAGACTGCCTATGCGGGTAGATTTGGATCTGACACAGAAGGAGCGTTCGGATTTGCCACGTTGAGGGACGAAGGAGTTGACGTCACTCAAGCAGAAATCGTTGAAGGTTCGGCAACACAGATTGCCTTTATCACTATTGAGGCAGATAGCGGCGAACGGACGATTGTTTGGGATCGCGACGACCGGCTTGCTTATCAACCAGCTGAAGCCCCTCGAGGCTTTGGCTCGCTCGGACAGGTATTGCACCTGGATGCCCACGATCCGCTTGCCTGCGTCGTAGTAGCACAAGAAGCCAAACAAGCCGGCACGATAGTCTCAGCTGACATTGACAATGTTTATCCTGGATTGCCTGAACTTCTTCCGTTCATTGATATCCTGCTCGGCTCAAAGGAATTTCCACGCCGCGTTACAGGCATTGAAGACGGACGAACCGCTTTAATCGAACTTCAGAATCGTTATGGCTCAGCAATCACAGGCATGACGCTCGGCGACCAAGGCGCAATTGTTTTTTGCAATGGTCAATTCCTTGAATCGCCTGCATTCTCAGCTCCAGGCGGCTGCAAGGACACCACTGGCGCCGGTGACGCATTTCGCGGTGGTTTTCTTTACGGCTTGTTGACTGGTGAAGACATTGAGACAAGCATGAGGCTCGGAAACGCAGTGGCAGCGATGAAGTGTTCCGCCCTTGGAGCCCGACCTGGATTACCAAACCGCACTCAACTAGAAGAATTCCTCTTTGGAGCGCAGGCATGAATTTATCCACAGATTACGCCGATTACCCCGATTTTGAAGCGCTGACTGAATCACTTCGCCGAATTTAGTCAAGAAACTGCGTAATCGGCGTAATCTGTGGATAAATTCGCGCTGGGTCACTGCACTTGAAAGTGTGGTATAAACCACGCGCACGCCGAACGAATCCGCATCGAGCCTAAACAACCTTCGAGGAGAACTAATGAAACTCCTTCTAGTGATTCTGAGCCTGATCCTGCTCAGCTTCGTACCAGCGCCGCAAGCCACGAGTTCAGCAGACATCGTCTTCAAAAACGGAAACGTCTACACGGCAAATGATCGGAGCCCAAAAGCGCAAGCCATCGCCGTAAAAGCTGATCGCATTGTCTTTGTAGGCTCAAATGCCGCTGCGCAAAAGTACGTTGGCAAAAGCACTAGGGTTGTCGATTTACATGGCAACAGTGTCTACCCTGGTTTTGTTGATGCTCATCAACACCTCTCAGGTGTTGGTTTCAGGGAGATGACACTCAATCTCGAAGGCACAACGAGCCTCGACGATCTACTTGCAAAAGTTAAGGCTCGAGTTGACCAGGCAAAACCAGGTGAATGGGTTACCGGACGCGGCTGGATCGAAACTCATTGGAGTCCACCCTCATTTCCGACACGCTGGGACCTCGACAAAGTCGCTCCAAACAATCCGGTGATTCTCGGTCGTGCCGATGGGCATGGCGCGGTTGCGAACAGTGCGGCCTTCAAACTCGCTGGCATCGACAAGAGCACCCCGAATCCATTTGGTGGCGAAATCTCGAAGGACAAACAGAGCGGCGAACCAAATGGAATGTTGTTGGACGCAGCCCAGGGATTAGTTCGTCGCAAAGTGCCTCCAACTACTCGCGCCGATGCAGAGCGAGCGGTTGTGCTTGGCGTCAAACGCGATATCGAACTCGGCTGGACGCAAGTGCAAGATGCTGGTGGTAGCTACGAAGATATCGAGATATTCAAAAAGCTTTACGCGTCCGGCGAGATCAAATTACGGATCTATAAGGCAGTTTATGGGCCAGGTGTGAATGCAAACCGTCTCATCAATGAAGGACCAATCATCGGCGAGTTTCAAAACCGTCTGACAGTGCGAACAATCAAAGTGGTTTCTGACGGCGCCCTTGGTTCGCGAGGCGCCGCACTACTTGGACCATATTCGGATGCACCTGACACTTCAGGATTTCTTACGGTAAAGGTCGAGGATCTTCGGCCGATGCTGATTAACGCGTTGCGGAAAGGTATTCAGGTTGAAACTCACGCGATCGGCGACAAAGCCAATCGGTTCATTCTCGATGAGTATGAAACTGCGTTGAAGACTGTCCCGCGCGGCGAAAGAAAAGTCGCGGATCCTCGTTGGCGCGTTGAGCATGCTCAGATCGTCAACCCGATCGATATACCTCGTTTTGTAAAACTGGGAATCATTCCTTCAATGCAACCTTCACACGCGATTGGGGACCTGTTTTTTGCGCCGAGTCGCCTGGGAATGGAGCGACTAAAGGGATCGTACGCGTGGGAGAGTTTCATTAAGTCGGGCGTAGTTGTTGCCGGCGGATCGGATGCGCCAGTCGAACGGGGCGAGCCGATGATTGAGTTCTATGCAGCTGTTGCGCGCAAAGACCAAAAAGGCTTTTCTACAGAAGGTTGGCATCCTGAAGAAGCCGTCACGCGTGCCCAGGCTTTGAAGATGTTTACGATCTGGCCTGCTTACGCTGCGTTTGAAGAAAAACTTCGCGGCTCGATTGAAACCGGAAAGTTGGCAGACCTCACTATTTTGTCGGCAGACATTATGACCATTCCGGAACTGGAAATCTTGAGGACTCAATGCATCATGACTGTGATCAATGGAGAGATTGTTTTTGAAAAAAGTTAGGGATGACGATTTGTAAAATGTCGATCTATCGGTTCGTGTTAATTCGTGTAACTTCGTGGACCGTGTCGAAACTGGCTAACTGAAAAATCCGAAACCTTAGTTAACCCTTGTCTAAGGAGAACTCCGATGAATACCGAAACAACTCGCCGCCGTTTCATTTCACTTGCAGGGAAAAGTGTTGGTCTTGCGGCTTTAGCTTTTCCAACTATTGGCGCCCTTTTGAAGGAGGTGGAAGCTGCGACGCGCAGTGTTGCTCACCTCACTCCCGAGCAGGCGGCAATGGATGAGGATTACTGGTCAGTAATCCAAAACTCCTTCTCCGTTACGCGAGGCATAGTGAACTTGAATAACGGGGGGGTATGTCCAAGTCCACGAATCGTCACAGACGCACTTGTGCGTTACATATGGCAACAGGAAGACGCCACCGCCTACACAATGTGGCAATTACTTGAACCACAATCCGAAACTATCCGCACTGGCCTCGCTGAAATCTTTGGAGTTGATCGTGAAGAGATTGCGATTACCCGCGGCGCATCCGAATCGCTCGAAATACTTCTCAACGGTCTTGATTTCAAATCGGGAGATGAAATCCTAACTACAACTCAAGATTACCCGCGCATGTTGAATACACTGAAACAACGTGAGCGTCGCGAAGGTCTTGTGCTCAAGTTGGTCCAGATTCCAATTCCTCCAAAAAACCTGGGCGAGATTACTGCGGCGTTTGAGAAAGGCATAACCCCAAAAACAAAACTAATTCTCATTTCACATCAAATTAATTTGACCGGTCAAATCACTCCCGTTAAGACCGTTTGCGACATTGCTCGAGCTCGGGGCATCGAGACCGTTGTTGATGGCGCTCATTCGTTCGCACAGTTTGATTTCACGCAGAAGGATCTGGGTTGCGACTACTTTGGTACCAGCCTGCACAAATGGCTCTATGCGCCAAAGGGAACCGGAATGCTCTATGTCAAACGAGATAAGATTGAAAAGATCTGGCCACTGATGGCGTCGGAAGTGACCCAATCTCGCGACATTCGTAAGTTTGAAGAAGTGGGTACACACTCGGCGGCACCGCGACTGGCCATTGGCGAGGCAATGCTGTTTCACAATTCGATTGGGGCTAAACGCAAAGAAGCCAGGCTCCGATACTTGTCGCGCTACTGGATGAACAAACTGAAGGATGTGCCGAAGATTGGCTTTAACACTTCATTTGACCCGGCTCAATCCTGCGCCATCGCAAATGTGAAGGTTGAGGGGATCGAGCCAACAGCGATTGGCAGTTACCTGTTTAGCAAACACAAGATCTTTACCACCCCGATTGTTCACGAAGAGTTCAAAGGGATCCGGATTACACCGAGCGTTTACACGACGCTTTGGGAACTCGATAGGTTCTGTGACCTGATGGCCTCGATCGCGAAAAAAGGGTTGCCCGCTACCTAGGAACTCGATTTGGAGCCTTGACGACCTGGGTCCGAATACCACCGACCGCAGTCGGTAGATTGTTCATACTTAACCTACGCAAAACGGGCCAGAACCTACCTGCGAATACCACCGACCGCAGTCGGTGGATTGTTCATACTTAGCCTACGCAAAAGAGGCCAGAACCTACCTGCGAATACCACCGACCGCAGTCGGTGGATTGTTCATACATGGCTTACAAGCTAGCGCAACCGAATGAATTCCGCACCAAGGTCAGCCGGCGCAAAACGCTACATAACCACACTCCAAGCCGCATATGAACAATCCACCGACTGCGGTCGGTGGTATTCCCCGCTGATTTGCAGCCTTGCTAGTAGGTTAGATATGAACGATCCACCGACTTGCGGTCGGTGGTATTCCCCGCTGATTTACTGCTTGCTAGTAGGTTGGTATGAACGATCCACCGACTGCGGTCGGTGGTATTACGCTCCATGGAACAGAAGCATCCGTGCAGGCGTAAAGCAGATAGTGCTAGAATTCTGTTTGCCGCGCCGTTTTAGCTGGCGCGGTTGAGTGGAGGTAGAACTGATGACTGAAGCGCGAGAACGAATTGACAACGCCGTCGAAGCAGTTTGTGACGGACTGAGGCAAATTGGTGATTTTTCCTACGCAATTTTACCTCGGGACATTGCTCACGCGATGGGCGACTTCAAGCGTGCTTTTTTGTCGCAGGTAAAGGAAGCGATCGATTGGGAACTTGAATGGAACGATGCGCGGGTAGCGGGCGGCGACAAACTGCGGGATGAATGGCGCGAGAAGTGTCAGCACAATACCGCTGACGACACTCCGCCAGCTGCGGTCTAATCCATACAAAGGATAACGGACACTAATGGAAGTCTTGCTGGCAGAGGAATTTGGGTTTTGCTTCGGCGTCGAACGCGCCGTTGAAATGGTAGAAGAAGTGGTCGAGGAAGGCGCGGGGCCCATTCGATCACTGGGCCCCTTGATTCACAACGCCCAGGAGATGGAGCGACTCGGGGCCCAGGGAGTCTCAACCATCGATTCACCGGATGAAGCCGATGCCGACACGATTGCCGTTATTCGTGCTCATGGTGTTACACCTCAAGT
>JBKPQV010000639.1:0-6976 GCA_046734235.1 Acidobacteriota bacterium | reverse complement strand
ACCTTCATCAGCCAGGACGCGATCGGCTCCGGGAGTTGTTGGTCCATTAGCAAGCTCAGCTATGATCTTTGCTTTCACCGTACCTACAGTTCCCAGGGTAATCGCATTCTCGAGTGCCGACGGCAGCAAGATATCGCAATCAACTCCAATAATATCTTCCGAATCTATCTCTTTCGTATTAGGTAAACCAGCCAGCGAAGTCGTCTTAGCTTTATGTTCAAGTGCCGCAGCTATATCGATACCACTTTCGCAATAGATTCCAGCTTTTGAATCGCACGCGGCGATCACCTTTGCACCATCTTCCGCTACCAACCTCGCAATGTTTGCACCGGCATTACCAAAGCCGTGAACCGCAACCCGAGCTCCCTTCAAACTCATGTCTTTAACACGACAGGCTTCGCGCAGTGCATATAAACATCCTCGGGCTGTCGCTTCGGCGCGTCCCTGTGAACCGCCAAGAGCGATTGGTTTGCCGGTTACGACACCCAGTTCGGTGTGACCACGCACCATTGAAATCGTGTCCATGATCCATGCCATCGTTTGTTCATCGGTATACACATCCGGTGCAGGTATGTCTCGATCTGGGCCAATGATTGGCGCAATTTCAAAAGCATAGCGTCGGGTCAGTCGTTCCAATTCACTCTTTGAAAGGCTTTTTGGATCACATATGACTCCACCTTTGCCACCACCATACGGAATACCAACGGTGGCACATTTCCACGTCATCCACGAGGCAAGTGCCTTTACTTCATCAAGCGTAACGTTCGGGTGATAACGAATTCCTCCTTTCGCCGGACCACGGGCAATATTGTGTTGCACGCGATAACCCTCAAATACTTGAACATCTCCGCCATCCATTTTCACCGGTATGGAAACGATCAACTGTCGCTTGGCATTTTCCAGCACATGCCGCATCGACGCATCGAGATCAAGAAAGTCAGCCGCACGATTGAATTGCTGTTTCGCTATTTCGTAGGGATTGAGCTGTTCCTGGAAGGCCTGCTTGGTAGCCACTTGATTTACTCCTCGGTTGAGATCGGAGAGCGAAGCCATCGTAGGTGTTTGGGTGGCAGATTTTCAAGTTGGGAACCCTAAAACCTTATTGGTCATTTTCCATTTGACATTTATCAGTTTCCATTTTCAGACGCTCCGCGCCTCCGAAGTGTCCGATATGCTTCAGCTTGTCGGCATTCCCAACTAGATAAGCAATACGGAACAGGAGCGAAGCGACTGCTTCTGGAGTTTGGCAGGTCTCCCTTGCATGGCAGTCGCTTCGCTCCTGTTCCGTATTGCTTGCCGGCTTTCTAAGTCTCGGAGCTTTGACTTTTGCAAAAGGCTCACGCGCATTTCCGACACTCCCGAGGCCCGGAGGGTCAGAAAAATGGAAACTGATAAATGGAAAATGACCAATGACAAATAGATCTTTTGTACCACTTAGGGAACCTTTCTCTCCGGCTGGTTTCTAATCCTGCGACTGAATTCCGCGACCCCGCATGGCACCGGCGAATAGCGGGCTTTTGAATTCTGATTGAGCGAGCGATGTTGCCGCCACTCGATTCCGATTCAAGGTTCGCACCTCAAATCGACCGGAGGACATGCATGTTTAATAACCTGATTGAATCGAGCTCGCACACGAAGGAGCTAAAGAGGCGCGGATCTTTCCTACTCTTCACTACATTTACCTACCTGGTGTTGTTTGTGATCACAGGCGTCGCAAGCATTTATGCGTACGACGCTCATCTTGAAGAACAAACCGAGAGCCTCGAGCTTCTTACATTTGTACCGCCACCTGGAGCAGAAGAACCTCAGCCTGTTAGGAATACAATTCCACGTTCATCAACAAGAGAGACGGACAATCTCGGTCGCTCAACTCGAACGGACTTGGTCGACTCGACATCGAATCCAAATAACCCTCCAAAGGAGGTCGGCACGGTCGCCTCCTCCGTACCACCGGCAAGGCCAGACTCGGTTTTGGGAACCACCAACGCTGATCCTCCGGGTCCAGCTTTATCTCGCACAGTACCAACTGGAGGGACCGGTTCGGTTGTGTCTATGCCAGATGATCCGCCCCCACCGCCAGCAAAGGCGCCAACTCCAGCTCCAGTAAAGATCATCAGGGCCTCCGAGGTTCTCAATAGCAAAGCACTAGTGCTACCAAGACCGAACTACCCCCCGCTGGCAAGACAAATCCGCTTGTCCGGAACCGTAACCGTACAAGTGCTTATCGATGAGACGGGAAAAGTTGTGTCTGCAAAAGCCGTATCTGGGCACCCAATGTTAATCCCTGATTCGCAAAGAGCTGCGATGCAGGCGCGCTTTTCACCAACCACAATTAATGGTCAGCCGGTTAAAGTCTCAGGAATCATCAACTACAACTTTCAGATGCAACCCTAAGACCTCGATTCCTACCAACAGCAAGAGGTACGCAGGCACACAACGCAGCGTACCTCTGCACCCGGGCCTAACAGAATTTCAAAGTCATAATTTCCGACCGGAGGACATGCATGTTTAGTAACCTGATTGAATCGAGCTCTCACGCGAAAGAGTTTAAGAGACGCGGATCTTTCCTTGTATTTACCACTGCTACCTATGTTGCTTTCTTTGTGATTACAGGCGTGGTGAGTATTTATGCTTACGACACTCATCTTGGAGAACAAGAACTTGAAGTAAGTATGCTTCTACCACCACACGAGATCGTTCCAGATAGACCAAAGCAAGTTCAGCCAACTGAGCGCCCGAGGAATAATTCCAACAACGAAAAATCGTCAATTCCGGAGCGGGCAATCGCAATGCTTGACGTGAACCATCCAGAGGTTGTTCCCGAAAAGATATCGACCGCTCGAAACCCGAACTTACCGCTACCTCCAGGAGCGGTGAGAATTGGTGATCTTGACGATAATCCAGTACCAATCGGTGGTGGCGGTTCAGGGACCAACAGCGGACGCACCGTAATCCAGCCGACTCAAGTGATCATGCGCGATGAGCTTCCACCAACACCTGAACCAACTCCTGTGGTCCAGAAAATATATCGACCTTCAACGGTTCTAAACAGTATTGCGATCTATTTACCTAAGCCACCTTATCCGCCACTGGCCAAGCAGATTGGGGCGAAGGGAATGGTTTCGGTGCAGGTGTTGATTGATGAAACGGGAAAGGTACTAACCGCAAAAGCAGTGTCGGGTCATCCACTGTTAATCGTGGATTCACAACGGGCAGCGATGCAGGCGCGATTTTCACCGACCACTCTTAACGGAGTGGCGGTAAAGGTTTCAGGAATCATCACCTACGACTTTAAGTTGCAACCGTGATCAATTGATTCAGATTCCTACCAAGTGCAAGAGGTACGCAGCGCACAACGCAGCGTACCTCTCCCGCCTTAATATTTCAGATTTCAGATTGTAGATTTCAGATTGACGGTCAGTGATCAGTTGTCAGTGGTCAGTTGTAAGTGGTCCGATGGGTCCATGCCTTTAGTAACCCGCTCGTCTCATACACGTACGTTGGTCCTGGGAGCGCACGCGTCCCCGCGTGCCCGGTTACCTAGCTTGACCTCACCTGGACAAAAAAAAGATGTGAGCAAAACTTCGATCCGAGGTTAGTCTTTGGCACGCGAGCAGGCGAGGACGCCTGCGCTCCCAGGACCAGCGTCCGTGTTTAAAACGAGCGGATTACTAAAGGCATGGGCCACTGACTACTGACAACTACCATCAATCTGAAATCTGAAATCTGAAATCTTCAATCACCTTCCCCACTAATCCCTTTCCTTAATTATTCCCTTCCCTCCACCTGTCATAACTTCTTTGCCAAGCTGGTTCTTGCAAATCCAATCAGTTTCAATACTCAAGTAGCCATCGCCAGGCTTAGCGGCTGTCAGGGTGACAACACATTCGATCGTGTCGCCCGCAAAGACAGGGCGATGAAAACGAAAAGTCATCTCGCTGGCGATCAGGTTTAGATCGCCACCGATCTTGGTGGGTAAAGTTGCTGTAAGCAGTCCATGTGTCATCAAACGACCTTGTGGATCTCGTACGAAATGGTGTTCACCGTGATCACCAGACACTTTGGCGAACAACGCAACATCTTCTTCAGTAAAAGTGCGAGACCAGGAAAGTGTGTCACCAACGTTCATCATTTAGATCCTTCTTAATAACGTCCGAGGTCTTTACCAATGATTACTTGTCCCGCGTAACCAGCAGTCCGAATACCAGCTAAAAGCTGTTCATCAGTGCCGCCAAAACGGATAGTGTGAGTCAAAAGCAGTGTTTTGCAATTGGATTTTGCTGCGAGACTGCCGAGCTCCGTCTCAGAAGTATGAAACTCGCGCATGTACTGCGGCCAATATTCTCCGCCCGGCCGATCTTCTGTCTTGAGATTAGTAGAAAGATAAACCTCGTGAATCAGTAGATCGACATTTTTTGCTGCGGCGGTCAAAGCAGTACTTGGTTTCGTGTCTCCCGAAATCACAATAGAACGATCCGGTGTATCAATTCGAAAACCGTAAGCTCTTTTCCAACTTCCATGAGGCACCGGAATCGCGGTTATCTTTACTCCATTAAGATTGTAGATAACACCCGTCGTGATCTCATGAACATTTACCTTGAGCCACCCTGGCACTTCTCTCTCAAGTCCGCGGGTTCGAATTTCTATGTCCTCTGAAAACGCCGACAATAGCTGACTTGTCATCCGTTTCAACCCGACTGGTCCATAAACCTCCAGCGGTTTTTTTCGTCTCATGATCCACGACGTAATTATTAAGTCGGGATAGCCAAGAGTGTGATCGGAATGCAGGTGAGTAATGAAGGTTGCTTCTGGACCACTGATCGGGAGACCTGCCGCATTGATTTGTCGCATGACTCCAGCGCCTGTGTCGAAGAGAAATACTCTCTCGCCCACCACAATCGCCGTCGCGGGACCCGAAGCATTCGGATCGGGATAAGGAGTACCCGTACCCAGAAGGATAACTTTGGTTTGCGCGGACGCAGGAACCCCGATAATCAGGAGGAGAAGAAGAGAGAAAGCTTTATTGGTCATTTTCCATTTGACATTTATCATTTGCCATTTTTTCAGACGCTCGAGTCTCTGCGGATTCGTGTCAGTTCTTTGTTCGTGTAAGTTCGTGTGATTTCGTGGATCGCTCTCATATTGCTGTTAAGAATGATCCACGAAATCACACCAAATCACACCAATAAAGTCCCAACTAGAAACTTGAGTTTTCACATAGTAGCGGGAGCGGGTGGAACCGACATCTTAATCCTCAGATACCTGATCCTAACTCAGCGCCCAGAGGGTCTGAAAAAATGAGAAATGATAAATGGCAAATGGAAAATGACCAATAAAGGTTTTTTACTCCGCCAGTGAAACCTTAACGACCTTGGTGCGATTGACTACAAACAACTCATTCTTATCATTAAAAACCATTCCCGAGGCTCCACCGTTGTCGGGTCTGAAGGTCCTGATAAAGCGGCCATCGCTGTCAAACATTTGTACACCCTTTATGTCAGCAACATATATGCGGCCGCGGCCATCGACGGCAATCGCCATTGGGGCCCGAAGCTGGCCAGGCTGATCTCCTGTTCCAGAAAACTTGTTTACGTATTTACCGTCCGGCGTAAACTTGAACACAGCATCATTAAATCTTCCCAGCGCATAAATATTTCCCATTCCATCTATCGCGACGCGCATATCAAGTTCAGATCGATCCGTGACCGAACTGATCGCGGCCTTAATCGTTCGAACAACGTGGCCATTAGCGTCAAACCGCACAATGTCGTCAGTGTTTGTGTGCCATGAACTTACGAGTCCGCCATCCGCGGACATCGCAACATCGTCAAATCCAGTGCCACCGCTAAAAGCCAACTCACCAATAGATGTTCCGGTTGGCCCCTCAAACTTTTGTATTCTTCCGCTCTGAACTACGTACACATTTCCTTTTCGATCAGCACCGAGCCCACGTAAGGGCATTTTTTGATTCGCGAACCACTGCGTGATGAACTTTCCGTTCGCATCAAATACCTGGATCCGACCACCAGAGTATTCGCCAACATAAATATTCCCCACACCGTCGACCGCAATACTGCGAGCATCGGTAAACATTCCTGGTCCGATACCCTCGCTCCCAAATTTCAAAAGCACATTCGCAAACGGAGGATCTGGGCGCGTACCACCACCTGGTCGGTTATTCGAGTTGGTATTTACGCGAGTGTTGACATTCAAGTTCTTTGCGCTCAGAAACAGTGGTGTTAGGCCAGCAATCATTGCGACAACGGTGGCAACTACCCCCAACAGCGGGATCAGAAAAATCAGGAGAATCCATTTGGGAAACTTGCTGGCCACCCCGTCGAATTTCACGTGAATGACTTGGGCGGGTCGACCCATTGTTGGTTCGGATAGCGCACTGTTGCAGTAGTTGCACCTTACGGTATGCGTGGGATCAGCACTAAACTCAACGGGGGCGCCACACTTTGGGCAATCGAATGTCCTTGGCACGTTTTAGTTTGACTCCTTAGAACGGTGAATAGAAATCTTTCGAGGTAAAGCGTTTGAATCCAAGCTTAGTTATGCGGGCAAGCTCCTTAAACAGTTTCGCATCTGGTTCTTTAAAGTTGAAGCATGCTTTACCTTGCATTCTCTTTTTCAACTCCGGGGAAACTTCGCTTTGTAATTCTTTGCACGCATACACCGGCATGAGGTGATAGCTAACGTAGGCTTTGCCGACTTTGATACCAGCGAAGTACAGACGACGTTTGTTTTTCATTACATGATGAGTTTCCAGCGCATAATACTCGCCCGTATCAGCAACCACGATCAACTTCGATTCAAAAGGCTTAAGGATTTCTTTTAATTTGGCGAAGGTGGTTTCGAAGTCCTGTTTGCGCATGATGTATAAGTTACCAGATTTTCCATGATGGTTTTCAGATTGTTACAGAAGACTCGCCGAACATGCCCCTCCTTGGAGTGCGGTGGCCCGGCACCGCTT
>JBKPQV010000638.1:0-5045 GCA_046734235.1 Acidobacteriota bacterium | reverse complement strand
CCAAGCGCAAAGATTCCGGCGAAGTGCGGACAACCCATCTCAGCTCTTGCTGACATGTCGTGACGTAAATGTACTTCGTTGTTTCGATCGCCATAAGGTTCCTGAACACTCAACCAGCCAATGCTTCTTGGGCGCGATTGTTGCTGAAGCTCACGGCTTAAAAACACGAATCCAGATCCATACCCTGAGAGCATCCATTTATGACCAGTTGCACAAAGCGCGTCGATCTTCATCCGCTTGACATCAATTTCGAATACTCCGGCTGCCTGGCTCGCATTCACCACCAGGGCGTGCTTTCCTTTGTTTTCGCCTAATAGTTCAAGGTTTGATCGGAGACCGTTTGAGTACTGAACATAGCTTGTTGAAATTATGCCCGTTCTAACATCCATCGCGTTCTTGATGGCTTCGACTTTCACGACTCCGCCGGGCGTCTTTACGATATGAACGGGAATCCGGCGATGCATCCAGGGAATGGTTGAAACCGGAAACTCGAGATCATTCGAGATCACTTCACCATGATGCTCGAGCGCATCGATAATGAGATTCATCCCGCTTGAGGTGTTGGTGGTAAAACCTATCTCATCCGGGTCTGCATTTATGAATCGAGCAACCCGTGCGCGAACTTCTTCACGTTTCACAAGCCAATCGTCCCAATGGAGGTCGCCATCCTCCATCATCTTTTGGTAGTAGTCGGCGCCCGCTTGCCTGGTGGCGATTGCGAGTGGTCCTGCAGCAGCTGTATTTAGATAAGTGAAATGTGAGGTAACAGGAAATTGATTGCGTACGTTGGACCAGTCGGTCATTGATTTACCGCCTCGAACCAAAGTGTACAAAACGGTGGTAAGTCGATATCAATAGAAAACTCACGGCCAATGTGGGGAGTACGTTCACCCACAAAGCGTTCAACAACAGAGTTCCCTTTCCCTCCGTACGATTGGTCGTCGGTGTTGATTAACATTTGATACTCGCCACCGTGAGGAAGCGCAAGACGATATCCTTTCCTTGGTAAAGCAGAAAAATTGCCGACACAGATTACTTCTGGTCCATCCTCGGGTGACTTTCTGAGGAAGGCGACGATGTTTTCCATCGCATTATCGACATCGATCCAGTCAAAACCCGCCGGCTCACCATCTGTTGTCCAAAACGATTTCCGGAAACTGTAAACGCGATTCAAATCGCGGATTAGTTTCTGAATACCACTGTGCAATGCGTCATCCAACAGATGCCAATCCAGGCTTTCAGTTTCAGTCCACTCTCGCCACTGACCAATTTCACCACCCATGAACAATAATTTCTTGCCGGGATGAGCCCACATGTAGCCATACAACGCGCGTAAGTTGCCAAATTTTTGCGCATTTGTTCCCGGCATTTTATTCACCAGCGAACCCTTCATGTGGACAACTTCATCATGCGAAAACGGAAGGATAAAGTTTTCGCTCCATGCATAAAGCAAACCAAATGTAAGAGCGTTGTGGTTTCCGGCGCGAAACAATGGATCTGTTTGAAAGTACTTCAGCGTGTCGTGCATCCAACCCATATTCCACTTGAAATCGAAACCGAGCCCGCCCGCGTATACCGGGTGACTTACCGATGGCCACGCAGTTGACTCTTCCGCGATCATCATTGTTCCAGGACAGCTTCGATGCGTTACTTCGTTAAGCTCCTTCAAAAACGAGATCGCTTCCAGGTTCTCACGCCCGCCAAACTTGTTAGGAACCCACTCGCCTTCTTTGCGGCTATAGTCGAGATACAGCATCGAGGCCACCGCATCTACTCGCAAGCCATCAATATGAAATTCTTTGAACCAGTAGAGCGCGTTAGCCAACAAGAAGTTACGCACCTCATTCCGGCCATAGTTGAAGATATAGGTTCCCCAGTCTGGATGTTCACCCTTGCGCGGATCAAGATGTTCGTAGAGCGCTGAGCCGTCGAAGCGTCCTAACGCAAAAGCATCCTTCGGAAAGTGCGCGGGGACCCAATCCATGATGACTCCGATACCCTTTTGATGCAGGTGATCAATCAGGAATCGAAGATCGTCGGGAGTGCCGTATCGAGCGGAAGGAGCGTAATAATAACTAACCTGGTAACCCCACGATGGACCATAGGGATGTTCTTTTAGTGGTAAGAACTCGACGTGCGTGAATCCCATTTCCAGAACATAGTCAGCGAGCGCTTGCGCCATTTCGCGATAAGTAAATGGACGATTTTGCTCTTCAATCTTGCGGCGCCACGAACCGAAGTGGACCTCGTAGATTGAGAGCGGTTGCCGGAAGTGCTCCCGCTTTTCTCTCGCTTTCATCCACTTCGAGTCGCGAAACTTGTACTCCGATTGATAGACAATCGAGGACGTATTTGGCGGCACTTCGGCAAGTTGTCCGTAAGGGTCCGCCTTAAGGAACGGCAAACCTCGACGCCCACGAATCTCAAACTTGTACAAACTGCCAACCGGCAGATCGGGAATAAACAATTCCCAGACACCCGAACCATAAAGCATACGCATCTGGTGGAATCGGCCGTCCCAATTGTTGAAGTCGCCCACAACACTCACGCCAGCTGCGTGTGGTGCCCAAACTGCAAAGGCCACACCCGCTATGCGCCCGAATTTGTGAACGTGGGCACCAAGTTTCTGATAGATCTGTTCGTGCTTACCTTCGCCAAAAAGATGTAGATCGAGTTCGCCGATAGTTGGAGGAAATGAGTAGGGGTCGCGAATTGTTGTCACTTCGCCGTCTGGACTGTGTACCTTGAGTTTGTAAGTCGGAACTTTAGCAGAAGCCGGTGCGGTGAATTCAAATAGACCAGATTCACTGACTCGAGTCATCGGCCGAGCGCGCGCTGTGCCCAGGATCACGTCCACTTGATTAGCATCAGGTCGAAAGACACGAATTACTTGTTGAGGGCCTTTCGAGTGTACACCAAGAACTTGATGAGGGTCGTTGTGTTTGAACGATAGAAACCGATTCAGGTCAGCTTTTAGTTGAGCAGCATTCTCCGCCACTGAATCAGTGGCCTGCGGCTTCTTGGCTGGTCCACGACTGCTTCTTTTGGCAGCGTCTTTCGGCATTAGGTAACTATTGGCACTTGAGACTCGGCGTATTTTAAGAAAATTTCCGCACCATTTCCCTTTTCAGGTTTGTTACTTTTCGCAGTTGCCATTATTTCGAGGAACATTGTTCTAGGCGTGTCGAATCCCAAGCGTTTTTGTAGTTCCAGCAACCGCGCTGAGTAGCGCATGATCTGAATCGTTTCGATCCCTGCCAGATCAGAGAAGAACCAGCCGCAGCTCGTAAACATAAGCATAGAATCTCTCTGGATCTCGAGCAGGGTACGCGCGATATTTTCCTGTTTAGAGGTCAACGCGCGTTTTTGATGTCGCTTTAGAAAATCGGACCACGAATTCTCATCTAACAACACCTTAATGTATTCGTTGCGGGTGGCCCAGGGATCTTTAAATATTTCGGCTCCTGCCGTCTCGAAGTGATGCGCTGCGTCATCCCGAAGAATATTCAACGCCTCTCTGAGCGGTTCACGCCAACTCTGGTTCCAACCGGCTTCACCTCCAGTGTGACAGGTACAATCTCGCGTCCAACGCCCGACACCATGAGCACAGCTCCAGCTTGAGCCCTCATCCAGTGGACCAAGATTTATTTGCACCTCTATCTCGGGTGGATGTTGGTCCAGGTATTCGCCATAGTTTGTGATCCAAAAACCTTCATCTTTGGCTTCAATTTCCAAAGCATGTGCAAGACAAAGATCACCAAACTTAAAATGATGGCCGTAGGTTTCGCCATCGGTGGCCATATTGACCAAATGCCCTGTTCGCGCAACTTCAATGAAACGATGGACCAGGCCTGCACTCGAACTTAACGCGCGTTCAAAAGCAATTGCCCTGGCTATTTCTCCGTTGTAGAAAAAGATCGCTATCGACCGACCGGATCCATCCTGGTGGAAGTAACGATAAGGCAGAGTGGTGTCAACGGCGCCAACACGAAGATCTATCCATGGTTGATTTGAGCGCAGTCTGACTTGTCCCGCTTGTTCAGGTGCCAGGATTACATAGCGCAAACCCAGTTCAATCAACAACGAAAGTGTTTCAGTATTGCAAGCCGTTTCCGGCAGCCAGATAGATTCAGGTTCTCTGCCAAAATGGAAACGAAAATCTTCTAGACCCCAAACAAGCTGCGTTAGCCGATCTTTCTGGTTACATAACGGCAGAATGGCATGACCATAGGCTTGAGCGATCGCGTTTCCATGGCCAGTTCGCGCTGCAACGCTCTCGCGATCGGCAGCTATGATCGCGTTGTAGGTTCGTTGCTGTTTTTTTCTGAGCCAGGAAAGGAGTGTAGGACCAAAGTTGAAGCTTATATTTCGGTAATTGTTGATGACTGCAGTTTCGGTACCAATGTGGGCGAAGGCGTTGGGGCCGTAGCACTCACTATGAATTCGCTCGTTCCAATCGTGATAAGGCGCCGCCGAAGGTTCAGTTTCAACCTCACCAGTCCATGGATTCTCGCGAGGTGGCTGGTAAAAATGCCCGTGAATAATTAACGCAGTCATTACTGAAAGACTGATCGAAGCCAAGCAATGGCAGATAAGACTTATAGGTCCTATTGGTCGAATAGGTCCTATTAAATCCGATCAGTTGACCAGTTCGAAATCAAACGCCAGCTTTGCCGCCCCTAACAAGCCTGCGTTGTCTCCGCACTCTGCAGGCCGGATCGGCACACGCTTGGACAATGACGTAAACGCCCGAGACTGCACCTGTGCAATCATGTGTGGCTCGAAAAGATCCCAAGCATTTGCAACTCCACCACCAATGACGATCACTTCAGGTCCAAGCGTATTCATCAGGTTCGCCAGGCCAACGCCAAGGTAGTCGCCCATTGTTTTGAAAACTTCGAGGGCAAGTTCATCTCCGGCCTTGCCAGCTTTATAAATCTTTTTCGAGTCAATGCACCCGTCTTGCAAAACTGAATCCGGAAAACGCTCCAATCCTTCGCGGGCCATTCTCACAATCGCCGTTGCCGAGGCGTACATTTCGAGGC
>JBKPQV010000637.1:0-41360 GCA_046734235.1 Acidobacteriota bacterium | reverse complement strand
GTCGTCGGGTGAAAGATGAGAAGCAAATCCTTCGGCAGCCCGGCTAAAGTCGTCAAGGTTTTCTACCGCGGACGAAGAAGCATCAACCATCAACACCACATCAACCGGAACTTGACGCAAACTCATATCGCTGAGCGCTTGCTGTGAACCGTCCTCGAATATTCGAAAGTCGTCTTTGGTCAGGCCGTCAACGAGTTTGCCGTCTTTGTCACGCACAGTAACGGGTAGTAACACCTCACTGGTGTTAACGGAGATGACATCGTCGGGATCGATCTCAGGTTCGGTGGGTGTAGCGGTGGGCTGTGGGGATGGTTTCGGGGTCTGGGATAAGCTTATTGAA
The DNA here is from genome assembly GCA_046734235.1 of Acidobacteriota bacterium. Lineage (GTDB taxonomy): Bacteria > Acidobacteriota > Blastocatellia > Pyrinomonadales > Pyrinomonadaceae > PSRF01. The sequence continues at coordinate 41,020 of JBKPQV010000637.1, read as the reverse complement.
GACGTGAATACGACCAGTAGTAAGACAACAACAAAGCGTAGTCCGAGACCCATCCAGCCAGGCATTTGGTCCTAGTTCCCTTCTGGCTGTTTCGGATTGGTCTTGGGCGTCTCATCACCCATCGCTGCTGACATCGCTGCGATGATCGGATCAGTTACGCGCCGCTTATGCAGTTCGTCAACTTTTGCTGGCGACAAATCGAAGTCTACTGGTGATTCTTCGATGCGCTTGATAATCGTACCCTCAGAGAAACCTGCTTCAACGAGTCGTACTATTGACTCGTTATTCAGTGTGGGAGTTTTTTCTAATTTGGCCGGGCCAGTAGCGCCGGCTTCACTAGGTGGGCGTATGATCCTTACAGTGGCCGATCCGGTAACCGTTCCTTCGTTTTCGCTTCCGCCACTTTCACTGCGCGTTTTGTTTCGCGAACTCGAACCACCACTCGACCCAAAAATGTCGACACCGCCACCTGTACCTTGCGGCTCCTTTGCAACTCCTTCTGAAGATCTGGAACCTCTTTCACGGAAAAAATCCTCATCAGACGCCCAAGCCTCATCAGATGGCGGGACCCCTACGAACGACAACATAGCCAAAATGACGTTTTCACTTACGCCATTGCGTTTGAGTTGCACTAGTTGGTCTGTTTCGAGATTGAATCGGTTGGGCCGGCTTTGAATGATGGAAATGATTGTCTTTTCTTTAAAGCCAGCTTTGACAAGCTTAACTACTGCGGCATTTGTCAACGGGGCCTCCGCACCCTGTTGTCCTGAGACTACTACAACCAGAAAACAGGAAACGGTCGCTAATACTAACGACCGTCCCAAACTTTTAAGAATGTAATTTAGGCCCTTCATATAGCAAACACCGCTCATCTCTCTCCTGACGAAGCGCTCTTGTCGACACGTGTTGGTTTCGTTTTGGGAGCAACTTTCCGGTAGCGATAACTAATTTGCTTTACATAATTCCGTGTTTCCTGATAAGGCGGAACCTTGTGGCCAAACTTGATTACAGCGCCCTCACCCGCGTTATAGCTCGCCAAAACCAAATCGACACGGTTATTGAAGCGATTCAGCAGTTCACGGAGATAACGAGTGCCGCCAGAAATGTTTTGCGCCGGGTCGAACGGTCGCCTGACACCAAACCGAGCGCCTGTTCCTGGCATCAATTGCATCAACCCTTGCGCCCCCTTTGGTGAGACAGCATGAGCATTAAAATGCGACTCCTGCTCCATCACTAAAAAGATGAGATAAGGATCAACACTATGACGGATTCCGTTCTGCTTGATCAAAGAATCGAGCCTTGCATTTCCGGTACCCCAGCCACGCTCTTTCTTAGTGTCCGCTGACGCAATCTTCTCCATGTCCTCCGCTTCAACCCGATCGACCCGAATACTTTCGATGAAAATCGACATTGGACCACGCTTGTACCAAACTCCCGCTGACGATTGTGTCGCGCTGTCGGCTTCCACGCGCGCGCCCCCTTTTAGATAAATCCAAACCGGCTTATCAAAAACGCCGTTCTGTTCTGCTACTACTGGAACAGCCGGTTTCTCGACGGGACGCATATACAAAGGCCCGTCGCTATTCGAGTTCGCGGAGTTCTTTTTTGTCTCCTTAGGTGGTGCCGGCTCGCCGCGTTGAATGGATTTCACTCGATCCTTCGTGGCCAGGTGACTCATACTGCCTTGCCGGTACCAAATTCCCTGAGGTGATTCCCAGGCCTCGTCAACGACCATAAAGGATCCGTCATTGAGTTTTAGCCTCACCGGCTCTGCCTTCTCTAATTGAGCATCAGTCTGCTTGGCCGTGGTTGTTTGCGATAGAACTTGATGTGCACCGGCAGCAACTATCGCGCACATTAAGAACGCATTGATTGTCTTCGGGATTCGATTCATTTTCGGGAACAACTCTCAAGGATTTGCTGACTTGCCACTACAACTCGAGTGGATCTGAAAGAGTCCGCTCAATCATGGTTTCAGCAGTTTGTACAGGCGCAAAGGAGTGCGAAGTGCCAAAGTAGTTTCGCCACGCGATATCCACGATTTGAGTTGTCAACTCGAGGCGCTGGGACTCAAATAAACAAATGTCAGTAGCACGATCCAACAGGTCGCGAGGCTCGCAACCTTTCATCTGTCTGCGTTCAACTCGGTACTTAGTCAGAATGTGATCGAGCACTGGTTGCTCACATACGAACCCGCGATTGTTCGCCTGACGCCTGAAAATCTCCGAGTATGCACCGGGTGTTGGCGGTTCGACTCGCGCTCGATAACCCATGCGGCGTAGAAAAGCCTGGTCCGCCAAGTCCTTTTCGTCGAGGTTTGTTGAAAACACGACCAACTGCTCAAAGGGAACCTCAATCTTCTTTCCCGTGTGAAGGGCGAGATAATCAACTCGGCGCTCGAGGGGAACGATCCAACGATTCAATAGATCTTGTGGAGCTACTCGCTGGCGACCAAAGTCGTCGATCACGAGCGTGCCTCCGTTTGATTTCATCTGGAATGGTGCCTCGTAGAATTTCGCATCACTCCAAGTCAAATCAGCGTTCTCCAGAGTCAACTCACCACCGACAACCACCAGTGGACGTTCGATCAACACCCATCGCCGATCAAACTCAGCCGGAATGTAATCTTCATGTGCGTGACGGTGACAATGGGAATCAAAGACTCGGATAATTTGACCGTCGATTTCGATCGCGTAGGGGATCCAAATAGCACCAGCCAACGCTCCGTTGATTCGTTCAGCTACCGCTGTCTTTCCGGTGCCCGGCAAACCCGTAAGAAATAGAGATCGGCGCGAATTAATTACGCAACCAAGCGTCTGCAGCAATGAGTCAGGCAAAACCAGATCATGAAATGCCGCCCGCACAGTATCTATCGAGGCTGGATCGGATGGTATTGATTGCAGCCTCATCATGTGTGCGTAGTCGTTTAGCGAAACCGGCGCTGGCCCAACATAACCGCTAATTCCCAGCAAGCGACTGAGACGGTCCCACCCGTGGTCCAACATCGCATAACGTGTGGAACCGACGGCCGATTGCACGCGAACTTCAATTAACTTCTCCCTGTATAACTTTTGGAGTATCTCCTCGGTTAAAGTGCGCGGAAGCTGCAGACGTTCGGCAACCGCTGTAGTGGTTGGCTCTGGCAGCATGGCCACGTGTTTCAGGGCCAAATCGCAGAGAAAACCCTCCGCGATACCAGTTTCACCCAACTCCTCAGGGGTTGGTGGTCCCATGCTCTCAATTTCTGCGCGTGACAGAATCGTCGTTTGCGTCATGTGAGTTCCCTTTTTCTACTTACTTTTCCATACTAGCGACGGTCGCACCACTCGACACCGACGAAAGGGCAGTGCGTGCAGACTGCGATTCAACTGACTTCCCTACCCTTTCATAAAGATCTACCAGCCGTCGTAGGGCAAGGGTGTTGTTTGGCTCGATCTGTCGCGCAGCCTCGTAGTACTTGATTGCATCATCTTCGCGACCAAATCTTTCAAGCATTCGGGCCATGTTTAAGCTGCCAGTGAGTGGTCCTGTCGCGCGAGCGAAGCTCTTGTAAGCATCGTCAAATTTTCCTAACCGACAAAGAGCCAAACCCAAATTATTGAGTATGCGTTCGTCTGTTGGTGCAAGTTTGACAGCCCGTTTCAAACGATCGACTGCAGCGCGGTAATTGCCATTTTGGTAAAGTGAAAATCCCAGGTTGTTAAGCGTTTCCGGATCTTCCGGCTGAACCTTTACTGCCCGCTCGTAAGATTCCTTGGCTCTCTCACCCATTCCTTTTTGGTCGTAGGCCACACCGAGAAGGTTATGAGCCTCGGTGAGCTTGGGATCGAGCGACGCCGCGGTAGAAAGTTCTGAGATTGCTTCGTTGGTACGACCACTCAATAAATACTCTCGACCTGCTAAAAGATGTTCCTTTGCCGTTGTGGATGTAAGTTTCTTCGCCTCGACAGTGCGCGCGTCCTCTACTCGAGCTACGCCGACACTCTCAAACTTCTCCGCATCCTTTTCTGACATTCGTTCGATCTTGCGATCATTATTACGTCCAAACAATCTGCCGAAAGCCTTAAACGGGGCGGCAAGAACCTTCACAACCTTGTTGCCACCCTTCTTCTCATTCATGGTGCCAGCCGAGGACCCTGAGTCTTCGATGGCATTAACATCCGGATCACCCTCACGCTCAATGGTTGCAGCGCTCCACATTCCAGTGACAGCCATAGTTAATACAAAAGCAATAAGAGCGGCGATTAGTCTTCTTTTACTCATAGTCCAACTCCTTACATTTTGCCGAAAGTGTCAATTAATTGAAGGACTGCGGGGCCCATGAGAGCGATAAACAATGTCGGGAACAGAAAACAAGCAAGCGGGAACAGAAGCTTGACCGCGGCTTTCTGAGCAGCTTGCTCAGCACGTTGCCGGCGCTTCGTGCGCAGCGAATCCGAGAAAACTCTGATCGCACGAGCTACCGAAGTACCAAAACGATCGGTTTGGATGAGCATTGCTACCAGACTGTGAAGGTCATCAACGCCGGTGCGCTCAGCAAGATTTCTCAACGCTTCTTCGCGATCGCGTCCTACTTTTATTTCAAGATTGGCCAGCTCAAATTCCTGACTGATGTCAGGGTGAACTTCCATCAACTCACTGCTGACCTTCATCATCGCGGCGTTTAGACCAAGACCAGCTTCAACCGATATGACCATTAAATCCAGCGCATCAGCGAGCCCCCAACGAACTCTCTGTTGTCGGGATTTAATCATTTTCTTTAATACATAGCGGGGAAGAAAGAAGCCGACGACAAACGCCGATAAAATCCAGAGCACCATGCTATCAAGCGGCTTCGCAAGAAAAGCGCAAACAAGCAATACAATTCCTGGAAAGCAAACGAGAGCGGCTAGCTGGATTGCGCGATAAAAGATCGGAGCATTTTCCGATCGAAATCCGGCTTGCATTAACTGCTTCTGAAGTTTTTTTGCTTCCGCGGCAGACGGCGGAACCAGTCGCATGAGTGGTGACGCCAGGCGCTCAGCGATTTCGGCAGCACGCCGTCCGTCATCACCCGGCATTGCAGTGACAGTAGCCACCGTAGCTCCACTATTGAGTCGTTTCAACCGTTCAGTGGACGCACTTTGAGGCCGGTAGAGAAGCCAATAGACTCCCAGTACGCCCATCGAGATACAGACAAAGGTTGAGATGGTGATAATTAGTAACATGTGCTGTCCCTGGACTGGTCCAATTTCAATAACTTCAGGTTAAATCTTGATATTCAAAATCTTGCGTACGATTAGCATGCCGGTTAACTGCATAAAGAGGGCTATTGCGATCAGAACGTGACCCCTCGGATCTCGCCAAAGAACACTCATGTACTCGGGGTTCATTAGAGTAATAACTAACGAGACCGCTATAGGAAGTCCGCAAAGCAACCATGCTGACATTCGAGAGCTGGTGGTCAGGGTCTTGAGATCGCCCATAATTCGAAAGCGTTCGCGAATGGTGTAAGCAACCTTTTCCAGTATCTCAGCCAGATTGCCACCAGTTTCACGCTGGATCATGATTGCAGTAACGCACATCTTGAGATCCAGGAGCGGAATTCTTTGAGTTAGATTTTCCAACGCCAACTTGAGTGAGAGGCCAAGGTTCTGTTCTTCGTACGTCTTTTGAAACTCAGCGGAAATGGGATCTGGCATTTCCGTCGCTACCATGTGCAAAGCCTCCGAAAATGCGTGACCTGCACTGAGAGCGCGACTGACAAGGTCCAGCGCGTCTGGTAGAAGTTCGAGAAATTGGTTGAGGCGTTTCCTGCGCATGAACAAAACATATAGAAATGGCAGGGAGGCAGTGATCAACCCCGCCACAATCATCATCGCAATCATCCCAGTGGCAACTCCTGCAGCCATCGCCGCAAGCATCGCCGCCATTAACGAAAACATGACCAATTTTGAAGGAGTGATCTGGAGGTCAGCCTGGTCTAACATCCTTTTCAGATGCAAAGCACTCTGAAGGTTGATGAGCGCGCGATTGAGAAAGGGTATCTCACTCATCAATTCCGTGCGGGCAAGGACAATTTCTACGTCCTCCGTCTGCGATGAATAAAGCAGAGCTTCGGACAGTCTTTTTTGCAGCCGCGCACGCTTCGTGTCAGAACCCTGGGTGGCGAGAAGAAACGCACCCAGCACCAGGAATAGAGCGAACAGGAATACTAAAAATGGTATCAGCATGCGATCTACATCTCCTCGAAGAAAACGCGTGGTAATTGCATACCGCAGGCTTTGAGTCGATCCGCAAAACGCGGGCGGATACCCGTGGGTCGGAAGCGACCAAGCACCTGGCCATGTTGATCCACGCCAGTGCGTTCGTACATGAAGATCTCCTGCATTGTGATTATGTCGCCTTCCATTCCCGTGATTTCGGAGATTGACGTAACCCGGCGCGAACCGTCGGACATACGAGCCACTTGCAACACCAGGTCAAGCGCTGAAGCAATCTGCTGGCGCATGGCCCGATCAGACAAACGCATCCCGGTCATTTGAATCATCGTTTCAACACGGGCCAGAGCGTCGCGCGGGGTATTGGCGTGTATTGTCGTTAAACTCCCATCGTGGCCGGTGTTCATCGCTTGCAACATATCGATTGCTTCACCACCGCGAACTTCACCGATTACGATCCGGTCGGGTCGCATACGAAGGGCATTCTTCACTAAGTCGCGCTGGCTCACTTCTCCGCGACCCTCAATGTTTGGCGGTCTCGTTTCCAGTCTCACGACGTGCGGCTGCTGTAGTTGCAATTCCGCTGAATCTTCAATGGTTACTATTCGCTCGGTTTCAGGGATGTAAGCAGATAGAGCATTGAGCAGGGTGGTTTTGCCGGCACCTGTACCACCGGAGATCAATACGTTGAGCCGCGCGTTTACACACATCTGCAGCATATCGGCGATGTCTTTTGTAAGCGCTTTGTACTCAATCAGCTTGTTCATCTTCAGCGGTTCAGATCCGAACCGGCGTATGGAGAGAATTGGTCCATCTATAGCGAGTGGCGGAATGATCGCATTGACGCGCGACCCGTCTTTGAGACGGGCATCCACCATTGGCGAGGATTCGTCGATTCGTCGACCTACTGAAGATACGATTCGCTCGATGACTCGCATCAGATGCTCATCATCCTTAAAGGCTATGTTGGTCCATTCCAGTTTCCCTCGTCGCTCAACATAGATCGTGCTATGCGAATTAACTAGAATGTCAGAAACCGTAGAGTCTGCGAGCAATGGCTCGAGTGGTCCAAGTCCGAAAAGTTCATGCTGGACATCGTTGACTAAGCGCTCACGCTCTGACGCTGAAAGAGGGAGTCCCTCTTGAGCAAGTACACTTTCTGCCAACCGCGAAACCTCGGCATTCGCTTGCTCTGGCCCAAGCTGGGACAGCTTAGTCAGATCCATTCGATTGATGAGGGCTCGATGAAGGCGAGCTTTCATCTCCTGAAACTTCATTGCGCTTCCGTCCGGACCGGTGCCATTTGCTCCTGGAACGCCGACGGTTTCTTTAACTAGTCTTTCACGCAGTGCCATAATGGTTTCTCGTTTACCCCGTTTTCGTTGTTTAGACCTTTTCTAGTGACGTTTGAAACTTGATCCGCGGTGCGGCTGGTTCTTTCTTGAACAATGAACTCCAGATACCACGGCGGGCTTGCGATTCGTTGATTTCTACTACTCCCACCGCAATTCGTTCAGATATACCTCTGATTTCCTGGGCAATCTTTGAACCGGGTTCGGCAACGACAAGTGGTTGTCCGAGGTTGATCGAAGTGACTGCCACCTGGTAATCACTTGGAATGAATCCGATGCAGGGTTCACCCAGGAACTTCTCCACTTCTCGTAAATCAAGATCGATCTGCTTGCTCCATCGATTGACGACGATGCGAATCTTTTTGCGCGGATAGCCGAGACGATCAAAGATTTCCAGCGCGCGTTGCGTACTGCGTATCGCCGGTATGTCGAGCGTTAAGACAAGTACTATTTCATCTGATTGATCGAGCGCGGCTAGTGTGATCGAATCGAAGGTGTGCTGTGGATCGATAACCACGTACTCGTAAGATTCTCGAAGACGTTGAAGGACGGTGAAAACATGCTCAGGCTCAATTTCGTCTGCTGAGTCGGCCTGCTTCGGAGCTGCCAGCAACGACAGATGCGATGAATAGGGGGTCACAAAACTTGAAATCAGTGAGTCGTCGAGTTGCTCACGATTTTCCACCATATCTGCAATCGAATACTTTGGATCAACACCGAGGAAGAGTGGCAAGTCACCTGCCTGGAGATTTAGATCCACCAGTACAGTTTTAGCAGCCGCGGAGGCCGCAAGATTGGTTGCGACGAATGACGTCCCGCAACCACCTTTACTCGAAAACACGGCGACCATTTTCCCTTTCTTTTTTGGTGTTTGAACTTGAGTCGCGGCGAATGCCGAAACACGGTCTAGTACTGTTCTAAGTTCCTCACTGCTGATGGGAAGACGCAGGAATTCACGAGCTCCAGCACGCAAGCTTTGGAGGATCACGTCGGGTGACCCGTTGTGAGCAGCCGAGATAAGTGCGGTTGAAGGGCACTCTGCAGCGAGTCGTTCGATGAACTTGAGCGCCGGTAGTGAATTTTCACTTAACGCTATGATTGCCGCTGAAGGTTTGAGCCTGACAATCTCTTCGTAGAGCTGGTCAGCATCATTGCCGCCTGCAAGCAACTGCGCACCAGGTTGGGACGTCAGTGCTGTTCGGATTGCCTTGAAGTTGTCGAGATCTGTGCTCAGCACAACGAATGTAAGTGGCTGCGTCATCTGTTTTCCTTATTTCTCTTGCCGATGTGGCTAGAGATCCGTCGGGGTTAAGCCGGCAGATTCGCCGGTAAGGGTTGTGGTAGGACTCGGCATCTGAATTGAAACCGGGACAAGTGGAAGAACAAATTGAAACTGATAGTTGTTGATGCTCACACTGACAGTCCCCTGGTCTAGACCAAAATTCGGATAGGTGACATCGACGTTAGTTGTGCTCAGGTTATCGACTACTGGATTGCCGGTGCCCGCCGTATTGCCGTACACAACCATTCTCTTGACGTCATCGATGCTGTTCGCATCATGAAGCACTGCATAGCGGGCTCCTTTACGAGCTGCATCGGCTAGTGCGTTGTAGACCCAAAGCGCACGACCAAACTCCAGGACAGCGAAAGTCACAGTTAAGAAAACGGTTGCTGCTATCGTAAATTCAACCAGCGATGCTCCACGCTGACTGTTTCTCAATCTTGTCTTCGAGCTTGTTCTCATTCTGGCTACTCCTAGACGCAGGGCGTAGTGAGCATGTAGCGCATCGTCACACTCGGGTTGAGGGCAATATTCAGAGAAAGACCGTTGTTTCTCATCAGGCCCCCGAGATCAAACACAGGCTGGAAATTAAAGCCCGTTACGCTCACAGTAACTGTGTTCGGAACACCACCCACCATCGGATTCCCTGCTGCGTCCTTTCTCACAATGCTGATATTGGTTGTTTCAAGACCAGTCAGGATCCTGGATCCTGTGCCCGCTGTGTTTCCATAGACCACTAGATTCTGTGCATTTGTGTCTTCGTAACTCTTATTACAAGCAGTAGCGAGATACCTGGAACCTGCTCTCGCTCCCTTGGCGAGCGTGGTGTATGCGTAAAAATACCTTCCAAATTCCGCTGTTGCTGCAAACATGACAACCAGTAACGGCAGCACGAGGGCAAGCTCAGCCAGTTGTACACCACGCTCATTTCGGGCCAGCCTCGCGATTCCAGCTCTGCGATTAATGCGGCGCAGCAAACGAATTTTACGTAGTCTTATATGCATGACAGACGATCTCATTTGTAGAGAACCGGCGTTGCTATTAAGGGATTACCAACAGCTCCGCCTGGAATATACTTACCTTTGCCGACGGCGAATCTGTTGTCGATAAACTCGGCTTCCATTTCACCACCGTTACCTCCAGCCGCTTTCGTCTTTAGAAAAAAAGCGCCAAATCGATCGAACTGAACTGTGCCGCGTCCGGCGTCGTATTGAGCTAACTTAACAATCGGAATAAGCACTATTCGTCGATCGTCAATACCTGGATGGGAAGCAGCCGTGTAAATTGTGGAGCTGTGGTAATTCGCATTAAGTGGATCGCGCGCAGCCAGATACTGGTCGTGCGTGATGCCCTCTTTGACATTCGTGTCAGGAGGTTCATTCAATGGATCCAACTGGCTACCGCCGTAGTCGTCGAAGCGGGCGTTGAGGCCGGTCCTGACCTTACCGGCCGTGAGCCCCGGCTTTGTATCTACGTAATAAGTCTCTCCGGGAGCGGCGCAGGCATCGACGCCGGCGCCAATACCAAACCCAACGTCCACTCCACCCGGTCCGGCGACGGCGAGAATTTGATAATTTCCAGGTGATGGTGAACCGCCGGTATCCGCGCGTATCGTGTAGGTCTGGCCGGGTACCATAGGAATGTCGTAGTCAATGACTGACAACGGAATGAAGTTACAAAAGGAATTGAGCGGTACGGATAACCCAGCCGTTGCTGTAGCACTTAAATTCCTGCTTCCACCGAGGACCATCGCGGCGAATGAAACAGGAATGGCAACCTGTGGTGTGGTGACCTCAACGAACCGAATGTTGCCTGGAGTGTTATAGGCCGTAGTAAAGTCCTGGTTCGTCGACCCTAAGTTAACCCCGAAACGAATATTGACTTCCGCTATGGAAACGTTTGCGTTATTGAAGTTGTACTTATTCATCTCCTGAATAGCGCGAGCCTTCGCGTTGGAGATGCCACTGGAGGATGAATTCAAAGCTGACGCAGCAGCAAGAGCTGCTGCGTCAGCCGCATTCTGGAGTTCATTCTTTGCCAGATAGAACCTGCTGATATCGACTCCCAAACCAGCAGCTAGAAGGATCGACAACATGGCCACTGCAGACAACGCCATGATCGAACCTCTCTCACCTTTGCCCCTTGTTTTCTTCATTAGCCTTTTCATCGCGTTACCCTCCTCATACATCGTTGAGAAACGAACGACTTACTATGGTCTGAGGCTACCCGAGTCTCTTAGCTGTGAAATGGTTCTGGCTACTGGCAAACCCGGATTCACTTTGGGGGCTTCAATAACAGACGAGGTGCTCGTTCCCGTCGCCTTTGTTTTTGGATCTGAAGCTTTCGGTGCTTCAGGAGTGGTAGTGGTGGGAGAAGTGGTCTCAGTGTTGTCGGCCGAAACCTTGTGTCCTGTTAGACCGTCAATGCCTTCACCCTTCGGCTCAACACCTAATGGTGAACCATTCTTTAGACCATCGACGCCACGCATCTGTGGAACATCGTCTCGGTTCAATGGCTTGACCACCTGCGCGGTCACGATGAACATCAGCTCACTCTCATTCTTCTGAAACGACTTTGATCTAAAGAGCGAACCCAATACAGGAATGTCACCCAAAACCGGAACTCTGGACAGTGTTTTCGTTTCGCTGTTGTCGAGCAGGCCGGCGAGTGCGAACGATTGGCCATCACGCAATTCCACGGACGTCTTCGCCCGGCGGGTTTTCAATCCAGGAATCAAAAAGCCGTCAAACTTGACACCGTTCGAGAAGTCGATTGTCGATACTTCAGGCTCGAGCTCCAGACGGATATGATCTTCATCAATGATTGTTGGTTTGAAGGTGAGTCGGACTCCGTATTCCTTAAACTGAACTGTAACGGAGTTGTTCGATCCTCCCTGGACGATAGGAACAGGGAATTCTCCGCCAGCGAGAAAGCTTGCCTGCGCACCGTCCATGGCAATCAGGTTTGGCTCGGCTAGTTCGCGCAACGCACCCTGACTCTGGAGGGCTCGAATCATACTCATCGTGTTGCCGGCCATCACAAAAAGATTCAATGCACTCGAAAGCGATCCGTTAAGTACGCTATTGGTTACGCTTCCCAATCCGCTCGGACCATTGCCGCTGTTGGCGTAGACACCGGAGCTACCACCCTGGTAAGCGTAGGAAAGTCCTAAGTCACTAGCACGATTTCTGGCGACCTCCGCCACGCGAACCTGCAACTGCACTTGCGTCATGTTTTTTACTGGTGATGCCAGCATATTAACGCTCTTGAATCCGGCCGCTTCGACAACGCTCTGTGCCTGTGCTGCGATCTTCGGATCGGAAACGCTTCCTGACATAACAACCGAGCCATTGGCCTGGCTCAGGCGAATGTCATCCTTCGGGAAAAGCGCCCTCATTTGTGAATCGAGCAAAGAAAGATTGGCGCGAACGTAAACGTCGAACACGAGATAGTCGCCACCAGTTTGTTCCCAGGCGACGAAATTTACCTGGCCAAAACCCTTGCCGTTGACAAGCACCTGATTAGGAGTTACCAGAACTGCTTCAGCGATCTCCGGATTTGAAACGGAGAATCGTCCAACTGGTCTGTCAAAATTAATGACACGCGACTGTCCTACAAGGACATTGACCGCAACAGCTTCCTTATTCTGTTTGAAGGAAGCCTTATAGGAGGTCTCCTGCGCGTGAGTAACTGAACTGATTAGAACGATGACCAATGACGCCAATATCAGACTGACCCGGCGTGTGATCGTGGAACGGCTGTGCATGATTCTCTAGCTCCTTTTGCTTCCTGGTGATGAATAAGTTAATCAACTCCCGCACGCACTCCATGCACCTTTACGGGAAATCGACGCTTCGTTTCTTTGCGCCTTCGATCATCTCCACAGATGTACGAGGCGCTGCCGGCGACGCGGCTGCACTTGGTTTGGCTTCCACGGCCGCGCGGACACGACGTGGTGTGACTTTCGGATCTACCTTCGGTTGTTCGCTTTTCAACGAACCCGGCTCGGGTGCGGGGATAGCCCTATCACCACCCAACAATCCTCGCTTGTCGATTCCCTTCGTTTGTTCGTCACCCTGGTCGATTGAATTGCGCATGACGAGTTGAAGCTTGCCTTCGCTAGATGCGAGAGCGAGCTTCTCTGCTTGTTCAGGTGTAACGAGGAGTGTTACCGACTTAACGCTGTTCGCATCGCGCTGATTTTCTGGTTTGTCGATGTTCTGACCATTCGCAAGAACCTTAATGTTCTGCAAAACGATCTTGGAGATGGGTCCTTGCTGTACACCATTGCTCTGCTGAGGATCGATCACGACAACAACGTCCACCAGGGTGCCTGGCATGATGAAACCAGAGATGCCAACCACATCGTTTACGCCAACTGTCATCGCGCGATAACCCTCGGGGATGATTGCTGACAATCCAGCGGCCGTTCCTTCCGGTGCGAGTCTTGTCTCAGTGACGGGTTCTTTCGCAGCAATATTCGTTACTGCGACCCGCCCAACTAGCTTGTCTGGTGACTCAAAAGCGCCATCAGGTGTAGATTCTTTTGAAAATTGGACCACCATCAACTGTTCGGGAATGAGCTTCGTACCCACGGGAATCGGCACTTTGGCAACAGTGACCCGGTTGAATTCTTTCGTGTTGGCTTGAGCACTCGATAAATACCGACTGACTGACACTGCTGCCAGCAAACCGAAAAGAAGTGCTCCGACTAAAACAATTAAAAGGCGTTTGTTGCGCATAATAGACTCTCCGTGTGATCACATGTCATCATTCAAAACTCGCGCTCATGCGCGAAAGATAGCGGTTGAAATGAGGCTGCCGATTGTGATTGCTACCCCGTAAGGAATCGTGGCTCGGCGGTCAGCTGGAACAGCAAATTTCGGCATTTGCCAGCCTGGTAACAGTCCGACGAGTATCTGTAAGACACGATGCATGGTCGCTACTACAGAGCCAGCTCGAATAATCGAAATGATCGCGAGTAAGCCACCTGTAAGAATCACGACCAGAAAAGTTGGTAGGACCAGGTGAGCCCCCATAACAGCTCCGATAGCGGCGAACAGCTTTACGTCTCCGGCGCCCATGGCCCCAAAGACATGTAGTAAGAACATCAGAACAAAAGCGAACACGCAGCCGGCGCAACTTGAAAGCACGCCTGTAAGACCACCAAAGATGGCATTGATCAGAACACCGCTGATAAAGGTCGCCAGTACAAAGAGATTAGGGATGCGACGATAGCGAACGTCGTAGTAAGCAATGATGATTGCCAATGGGATAAGAAAAAATTGTACAGGCGCGACTGACATTGTCTTTGTATGTTTGAAGATTTAGTTCGAACTGTCAGTAAAGAATGGGCGGCAGCGCGCTTAGGTGAGTGACCTCACCAAGCGCGCCAGATAATCCGAATTGGAACTAGCCGCTGATAGTGGCGGCGAGGGTGTTGATTCTGCTAGCGATAACGTTTCCAAGAGTGGTGAATGCAACAACTGCTGCTATCGCGACGAGGGCTGCGGCAACTGCGTACTCTGATAGTTCAAGCCCGCTTTCATCTCGAAAAAAATTCAACATGTCCTTGCTCCTTTCCGAAGTATTTCTAGCGCACTGCTGAAGTGCCAGGGGCGCGCTTTAGCGAATTCGTCTCAACTAAAGCGCGCTTGGCGAATTGCGACGGATAGAATCAACCGCTGATAGTTGCTGCAAGCGTGTTGATCTTCGTGCTGATCGCATTGCCCAATGTCGTGAAGGCAATGACGGCGGCGATAGCAACCAAGGCTGCGGCAACCGCGTACTCCGAAAGTTCCAGACCAGTTTCGTCGCGAAAGAAATTTTTAATCATGATTTGCTCCTTAGACTTATGTTTGGTTAAGAGTTAAGCGCCCTGTTCCACCACACGGCTCCGAGCCGGGGAAGGACAACCTGAAGTTTTAGCAGCTAAGACTGATAGTGGACTTTCCTCGCAGATCAGTGTCCCCACTAGACTCAACTTCACTGCTTTGTACTTGTTCGGTTTTGCCCTGAAGCGAACGTCCATCCGCAATTCTTACCGCGATGCTGACCGATGCGAGGGCGACGCAAAGAACGTCAACTCTCACACTGTCGGCAAGCGAAGTAATGTGGGCAGCGACAACCGACGCAAGAACGAGGAATGGTGTTGCGAGTACCACACCTAACAGCGTCATCTGAACTTTTGGGTTTACACTTTTCATAAGTTGTGTCCAAAACTGCTTGTTGCTAAGCCAGTGTCGACTCGGGGTTCGCCCGGCACCAGTTCCATTACAAGCGGTGTGCCGGGAGTAAAACATTAGGTATTGAGTGGTTTTGCGGGAAAATGGCGGGGAATTTGTAGCCTGCGGTTTACAAGAAAACAGATGTTAGCTGAGTGGTGGAGTGCGGAATTTCAAAATATGGTCGTGGTTGGGCTTGAAAATCATGTTGTCGCCCGCAGTTGACAACGTCGGTTTTGGAATTCCCTCGGGGAGACTCAAAATCTGCTAAGTCACCAGAAATACTGTCCCTGGACGTAGGGATTCCAAAAACAACCCGGCCCAGGCATTACTGAATATTCAGCAACACTCGCAATGTTTTACGACTCTGTCTAATGGAAGAGTTAGAGTCCTTTGACTCGTCTCAGGATGAGTGCAATGAAGAGAATAAAGCTCATGCCACTGCCCGCGATAGTGAAAGTCCATTCAACGAGCGGGCTTTTGCGGTGAAGAACATCGCGGATTATCACGATGCCGCACTTCCAACTGTCCTGCTGGTAAAGAGGCAGTATGTTTGTCACCGCCAGGAGGTAGTTCATGAGACTAAAACTAGTGCCCTCCGCCAGGATTGCAGCCAGGAGGTTGGCAGCTATTCCCGCCAGTAGTACAACGATTTGCTGTAATAACGGACGGCTCAGTAATCCAGGTAAGTCGAGCCGTACATAGGCACCTAGAGGTAGTATCCTAATCCCATACGTGACCTCCTTGAAGCGAAACGTATAGACTTCTGGTCCCCATCCGATACCAAACTCAGTGACTTTCACCCCACATGCAGATGCTGCGATGCAATGGCCCACTTCATGTATGATCAGAGCGAGCACAAAAAACGGTATGTACGTTATTAGCATCGTTGAAATTTCTGAGGATTCGGAGGAGGCGAATAGTGTACAAGCTTGAACGTCGAAGGATGCGATCTAGCGTTGCGGTGATCGGAATTGAAGGCCGGGTTCAGTATCTTCCTGAAGGAACTCACTAACGTCTATCGCGAGGCGCTTTAGTTTTTTATATAACGTTTGTCTTGATCCAAGTCCGAGTGCTTCGCTCGCACGTGCAACATTGCAGTCATGCCTTTTGAGCGTTTCGGTGATTACGCGTCGCTCGTAGCTTTCAAGGAGGTCTTCAAGCTTTTCAGCTGACACTTCATCCGAACCATTGGAGTTCATCGGTCGGATGCGTGGACTAATATTGTGCGGTTGGATGTACCCACCCTCGTCGGCGTAAAGAACTAAGCGTTCCATCTCCCCGGCCAGCTCACGAATATTTCCGGGCCAGGAGTAAGTCTCAAGTATCTGGATCGCCTCCCAGGTAATTCCAGAAATTGCCCGATCGTTTTTCCTTGCGTACAAACTTACGAAATGGGAGATCAGAGTGGAGATATCTTCGGGCCGCTCTCGCAGTGGGGGAACTTTTAAGGTCAGCGTAGCAATTCTGTAGTAAAGATCCTCCCTAAACAATTTCTCTCTGACGAGCTGCTCTAGATCCTTATGAGTGGCAGCTATAACTCTTACGTTAACCTGACGCGGCGCTCGATCGCCAAGAGTATGGACCTCGCCCTCCTGCAGAAACCTTAACAACTTTGGCTGCAGCGCCAGCGGTAGGTCGCCAATTTCATCAAGAAACAGTGTGCCGTTTTCAGCAGACCTGATCAGTCCTAACTGATCTGAGAGTGCTCCAGTAAATGTTCCTCTGCGATGTCCAAACAACATGCTTTCGATTAATTCCGCAGGAACTGCGGAACAATTGAATGGGACAAATTCACGCTCGGAGCGGCGGCTCAACCGGTGAATCGCACGTGCAATCAATTCTTTACCCGTACCGGACTCGCCCGTAACGAGAATCGTCGAATCTGAATCTTTGATCCGTTCGACGTTGCGCGCGACATCCGCCATAGCGCGACTACTGAAAACCATTCCTGGCAAGACACTGGACGTCGTCAGCGATCCAGTTGTCTTACCCACACTGTTAACGGGAACAGGACTTTGATGTGAATGCGCTAAATACGCAACATCGGCAAGAGCGTTTAGCTCGTTGGCTTGTTCAGCGGTTAAAGGTCGGACGCAACGGCCATACAAGGCTGCACCATCGCGCGACGGCGAAGGCAAGGCGAGGAGTAAACAGATCGAATTATCGCCGGCCTTCGCAGCTTCGGGCTGGCCTTTCGTCTCGAATATTTGGGTGATGGCAGCTTCGCCGTGAGCGATCTCAGTTTCTTCAAGACCTTCAGCCCAGCGAAGACTCGGTTTTCCGGAGAAAGGCGCCGCCCAGATCGAAAGACCATAGGTAGGAGTCGTAGCCTCCACCATAAGACTGGTCTTGATCATTGCTTCATAGAGCAATTCCGGACCGCCTCGCGCCGCTTCACAAAGAAACCGAACAATTGAGCGGATAGGTAACTTGACTGATGCTGAATCTGACACGCTAACGCCTGAAGCTAAAACCGAAGGATCAGACATCTACGCCTTTCCTTAGAATCTTGAGAGAACCAGCTGGCGTGAGAAAATCAAAGTCCAGCTTCGTCGAGAGTCGGGGACAAGCGGTGGTTGATAAGACTTTCTGGGAGATTGGTCGGGTCAATTTGAGATATTCAATCTTCCAGACAGTTGGCAGTCTAAGTGCGCCCTAGCCAAGCTGTCAACAAGTTTTAACGCTCTGGATGAGGAGACAACGAAAACAGGGATTTCCGTTCGCCATGCGTTCGCCGATTTTGGGTGCTTAAGCGCTCTTAGCTCAAGTAAATGTTGAACTTACGGGCTTAAAGCGTTGACTAGAAATGTCTTTACACGCTTAAGCACGGATGCTACATTCCGGCCAACTTGAAGCTAAGTCATTGATTGACAACAGATTGACGGAACGCAAAGCACACTCGCTAGTGGTAGCCCAGCTCCAACTACCAGCTATCTTGTGGCCTCGCACAACAAACGGATTAAGCAGGTTCTTAAGACCCCTGAATGAGCGTTAGGTCGACAGTGGTGGTCATACCAAAATTGTTCGACCTGATTGAGAGTTCGGTGCCCCGACACTGACGGTTAGTTCCAGCGACCGCCCAGTACACACATCGGAGAAAGCTCAATGAGAATACGGTTTTCAGCCGGGAAGAATTCGCGAAATTCGCAGGCGAAAGTCACACTCCGACGAAAGCTTGCATCGAGGCGCGTATCGCAGCAACGAAGGCAGCGACAGCTGTCAACAGTCAATCCAGTAGCTCAATAAGGACTAGACAAGGCGGGCGTATTTAAAATGGCGCCTTAAAAACGAAGGAAAGACGATTTAGTACTTGGAGGTGCTACGTGAGCAGGGTCGCAAATAATTACTGGGTTGATGAACGGATACAGGCACAGCGAGCGTTGCCGCGCGCAAACTCATCGTTGGCCTCTATGCAACAGATCTCGGTCGAACTTATTGGTACGCGGAGCGAGGTGCGTCGCCGCGGTGGAATCATTCCGGCGTGGGTAGTCTTTGGCATGATTCTCCTGGCGGTTGCCGCTGTTTGCGTAACAGTAAATCTACGAACACGAGCGAAAGCTCAAATGGCTGCAGTGCAATTGTCATCAATAGAATCTGACGTGAGGGCACTCAAAGAGGTCAATAGCGCTTTAAAGAACGAAGTGGAGAGGTTGAAATCGGATCCCCGATCTATCGAACTCGCCGCGCGAACTCGTTTGAATATGGTCAGGAGCAACGAATACGTCGTTCCTGTTGAATGAACTAGAGACGATATTAATAAAGGACACTTGATTCATGCCTGCCGATGCCTGCCGATTAGCTGCCTGCTCGATATCCACGTAACCGGGTTCCCTACCGCGTTTGGCGCGGCTGTGACTGCCATCGCAGCCGCGCTCCCCTCTAGCAAACACTCCTCATCGATTTTCAGACGTGGTTGACACCCCAAAACCCGTAACTTAATATCCGGTCAATATATAAATATTCTTCGTAGTGAGGATAAATGGCCGAAATAAAGGAACAATCGTCTACTGCGCAAGAGGCAGTAGAGCGATGGGAAAATGAGACTCTGGATCCTGTCTTAGAGAAGCGGCCAGAACGCAAGAATAACTTCCAAACTGTCTCACTCGAAGAAGTAGATCGGCTTTACACTCCAGCAGACGTCTCACACATCGACTTTCCCAACGACATAGCTTTCCCTGGTGAGTTTCCTTATACCCGCGGGATTCATCCGACTGGCTACCGGGGCAAACTATGGACAATGCGGCAGTTCGCCGGCTTCAGCACACCGGAAGATACGAACGCACGTTTCAAATATCTGCTCGAGCAAGGCCAAACTGGTCTTTCCGTCGCTTACGATCTGCCAACCCTCATGGGTTATGACGCAGATTCTCCCCTCTCCGAGGGAGAAGTGGGCAAGTGCGGTGTAGCCGTCTCTTCGTTGGCGGATATGGAAGTCTTATTCGACGGAATTCCACTTGAGAATGTCACGGTGTCTCAAACCATCAATGCCCCAGCGTCGGTGTTACTCGCGATGTACCTGGTTGTTGCGGAGAAGCAACGGGCGGATTGGCAGAAGATTTCGGGCACGCTGCAGAACGACATATTAAAGGAGTACATCGCACAAAAGGAGTGGATCTATCCGATCAAGCCGGCAATGAAGCTGGTTGTCGATACGTTTGCCTTTTGCACAGATCATGTACCTCGTTACAACCCGATTTCAGTTAGCGGCTATCACATACGTGAGGCGGGCGCGACGGCCGCCCAGGAATTAGCTTTCACCCTGCGTGATGGTATCGAATATGTAGCTTGGGGAGTCGATGCCGGTCTCGATGTTGATCGATTTGTCCCAAGGATGTCGTTCTTCTTTAATGCTCATAACGACTTCTTTGAAGAGATAGCCAAATATCGGGCCGCGCGGCGAATTTGGGCGCGAGAGATGAAGAACCGCTTTGGCAGCAACTTTGAGCGGACTTTGCAGCTACGGTTCCATACTCAGACAGCGGGCGTTTCCCTAACAGTCCAACAACCTCTGAACAATATAGTTCGTGTCGCGATCCAGGCACTCGCAGGCGTGTTGGGCGGCACTCAAAGCCTTCATACTGACGCATACGACGAAGCGCTCGCATTACCGACTGACCGGGCTGCTTTGATTGCCTTGCGAACGCAACAGATAATCGCCGATGAGACAGGCGTAGTGAACACTGTTGACCCGTTAGGTGGTTCCTACTACCTCGAGTCGCTCACCACTAAGATGGAAGACGAGGCACTGGAGTACTTCCGCAAAATCGATGCAATGGGCGGAATGGTTGCCGCGATTGAAAAGGGATTTCCGCAACGAGAGATTCACGACTCGGCTTACCACTATCAAAAGGCAGTTGAACGAGGCGATCAGGTGATCGTTGGTGTCAATAAGTACACGATGACTGACGAGCCAGCTGAAATACCTATTCTCGTAATCGACGAATCGGTTCGTAATCACCAGGTTGAGCGACTCGAAGAAACTCGCTCACGTCGCGACGCGGGAGCGGTAGCAAACTCTCTTGGAAAGTTAAAACTTGCCGCCAGGAACAACGAGAACACAATGCCTGCTACGATTGAAGCAGTAAGAGTCTATGCAACGCTGGGTGAAATTTGTTCAGCACTCCGCGATGTATACGGCATCTATGAAGAACCTGCTTTTTAGTCTGAACCGCCAATGTCCAATCGAAGAATACGAGTGCTCGTCGCAAAGCCTGGCCTTGATGGTCACGATCGAGGGGCCAAGGTAATTGCCCGCGCGTTACGCGATGCTGGAATGGAAGTGATCTACACTGGATTGCGACAAACACCGGAAATGATTGCAGCCGCGGCTTTGCAAGAAGATGTCGATGCCGTTGGTGTGTCGATACTGAGCGGTGCGCATAACACGCTTTGCCCACGAATCGTTCAATTGCTTCGCGAAAAAGGAATGAATGATTGTCTTGTACTCGTGGGAGGCATAGTTCCCCAGGAAGATCTTCCTAAACTCAAGGCGCAAGGCATTGCAGAAGTATTCCTTCCCGGAACTTCCACTGAGGATATCGTCAAGTTTCTCCGCGAAAATGTTAAGCCGAGGGAATGACCATCCCACCTGTTAACCTGGAGATTTGCGGTTCCGTTGCTGTAATACGATTCTGCAAACCTCGGGAACGCAATCCTCTCTCAAGCCGAACGCTGGATCTATTCGCTGAAATATTGGATCGCCTAACCAAAGAATCTCTGCTTAAGGTCGTCATTATCACTGGAAGCGATGACGTCTTTCTTTCGGGCGCGGATATTCGCGAGCTTCGACAACTTGAGTCACAAAGCGCAACCGAGTTTTCTCAGCGAGGACAATCGATCACGAATACACTTGCGTCTATGTCTCAAGTGACTATCGCGGCAATCAATGGATTTTGCATGGGCGGTGGGTTGGACGTGGCGCTCGCTTGTGATATTCGTGTCGCGTCTGAATCGGCAGTGTTCGCGCATCCCGGAGCAAAGCTTGGAATCATTACTGGCTGGGGTGGAACACAACGATTACCAAGGATTGTGGGTCGTGCTCGAGCGCTTGAACTGTTTACTACATCGCGCCGGTGGTCCAGTGAAGAAGCATTGAAGTCAGGTCTAATAACGCAAATTGCTGACCCGGTTTTGGAGTCAGCAATATCATTGGCGAACAAGTCACTGGTTACTTTTTAAGGAATCGCGCAATTCCCTTTTGACAGTCTTCAGTCATTCTCGCGATTACGTTTACGTCCACACCCGTTTCGAGTGCCTCTACGAACGAAAGTCCGTCCACTTGATACAAAAGCCTTTTGGTTAAAGACACCGCCGATTTGCTTGTCCCGGAAAATCTTTCAACGTAGGTCTCAACCTCTTGATCGAAATTCTCCTCACTGAAAACCTGATTTACCAACCCGATCCGCTCAGCCACTTCAGCACTAATCTCTTCGCCTCGGGTGATCAACTCAAATGCTCGCTTCTCCGGTACATTACGTCGCAGGATCGCGAGCACTATCGCGGGTACAAAACCGATCTTGACTTCCGGATAACCAAACCGGGCTGTTGAAGACGCCAACACCAGATCGCAAGCAGTGGCTAAACCACATCCACCGGCCAATGCTCGACCACGAACCGCAGCAATTACGGGAACATCACAATGGCGAATATTCAGGAATAGCTCCAGCAACGAGTTTGCGTCATCGCTGTTGTCGGCAACTGAAGCATTTGAGATTTTTTGCAACTCTGAAAGATCTGCACCTGAGCAGAAGTCTTTCCCCGACCCTGTAATGACGATTGCGCGGACGTCCCTATTACTCCCAATACCCCGTAGCGCGCTCTTAATTCCTAAAATCACCGCACTATTCAAAGAATTTCTCTTCTCAGGTCGATTGAGCGTAATTCGTCCAATTTGACCGTCTACCGAGGAAAGAACTGAATCTTCACGCGCTGACATTTTTTCTCCTACTAGACAATCGAATAGCCCGTATTTGAAACCCCGCCCAGTTTTCAGTCATTTCCTTAAGTATTTCACTGATAAACATGGTTGGCACGGGATTAACAAATGCGATACTATAGGGCAGTGGCTGACTACAGCGCACCCCGTCCCGACTCACCACTTCACTCGCATAAACAGCACGAAGGAAGGCCAGCATGGAATCTCAGGATGTTTATAGCTCAAGACAGCAGAAGCGCGTCAAGCTTTTGGAATTGATTAGCCGAATCGTTCCCGCGACCTTCTTTCTTCTCGTTGTAATGCTCAAGGTTGTAGATCTGATCAACTTTGTTCGCCACCATCAAAGTGGAAATGACCGTGCCTCTTGGAAATATGTGGCCGACGTGGTGTCCAGGTCTTCCACCATCTGCTTCGTATCGCTTATGACAATTCTGTTCCTCGTTCGATTGGAACCTGTGCAAAAGATTAACCGACTCATGCCCAGAATTATGGCGATAGCAGGAACCTTCTTTGTTTCGCTCGTCACGCTTTTCCCACGCGCTGACCTGTCATTAGCTGAAATTATTCTTGCGAGTGTCGCAAGTCTCCTGGGAACCGCACTCTCAACGATTTCCCTTGCACATCTTGGTCGGTCGTTCAGCCTGATGGCCGAGGCTAGACGCCTGGTGACTACGGGACCGTATCGCATAGTCAGACATCCTCTTTATCTCTTTGAGGAAGTCGCCGCCCTGGGAGTACTCATCCAGTTTCTCTCAGTCTACACGGCACTGATCTTCGTAGCACACATATTCATTCAGCTACAAAGAATAAGAAATGAAGAATCCGTTCTTGAACAGGCATTTCCCGAATATCAAGAATACAAATCAACGACCGCGCGTCTCATTCCAGGGATCTATTAATAGAAATTAGCTGAGCGCAAGTCACTCTCCAACTCTTAGTTTGAGCCGTTCCAGCAAGGAATAAGTCGTCTCAGAATTTTTGAGTCTCTGTTTCTGAAGTAATGAACCATCCAGAGTTAGTAAAATGCAGGTGGGCCATATGGGCAGCAATTGCGGTGACGTTGCTTTCACTCTACCCACAGTTTCTTATGTGGAGTACTCGAGGTCGAGAGTGGAATGGTTCATACGCGCAACTGCACGGCGACGAGTGGTTCTACTCCGCATATATCCAGGCACTGATAGATGGTCGGCCCCGTCGCAATGACCCGTATACTGGCCGCGATGATCTTCCGGGAAACCCACAACCTGAGTCGCTCTTTTCGATTCAGTTTGTGCCAGCCTATTTGATCGCGAAACCAGCTCAGCTGTTCGGAGTCTCTTCATCCACGGCATTCATAGTTTTGGGAATCCTGGCACCTTTGTTTTCGTGCCTTGCCTTATTTTGGCTTATTCAGAATTTAGTAAACGACCATCGGCTCGCAGCAGCAGGTTCAATAGTTGTTCTATGTTTCGGTGCCCTCGCTGGCGGAGAGGGTGCAATCCACCTGCTTAGTTCCAGCGTTCAGTATGCGTTCCTTCCGTTCTTAAGGAGGTATGAACCTGGCGCCGTCTTTCCGCTCTTCTTTGTATTCTGCGCGCTTGTTTGGAAATCTCTGAAAGCACAACGTCATAGGCTTGCCTGGGCATTTGCCGCAGGTGTTGTACTGGACGCGCTTGTCTTCTCGTACTTTTACCTTTGGACAAGCGCAATCGCGTGGCTCGCATGCTTAGTATTTCTTTGGTTCATCGCCTATCCCAAACAGGTCAGAAAGGATGCTGCTACCTTCGTTCCAATCCTATTGCTCGCGATTGTTGGTTTGGTACCCTACGCTCTTCTCCTAACCCGCCGCTCGACCACAATGGACAGCGGACAAAAGTTGGCACTTACGCATGCGCCAGATTTCCTTCGCGCGCCCGAGTTTCTTGGAATCGCCGTCCTCGCACTCGTAACTTATGGTGCTATTCGCAGAAAGATTAACTGGCGAGCCCCGGAAATTCTATTTGCTTCGTCGTTTGCCCTCCTGCCATTTGCGGTTTTTAACCAGCAAGTCATTACCGGACGGTCACTGCAGCCTTTTCACTATGAGTCATTCATTGCGAATTACATCGCGCTTGTAGGTGCATTCGTAACAGTGATCACACTCTGGCGTTCGGTAAATAGTGAACGCGCGACAATGCCTTACGTTCTTGCCAAACGTCTAATCGCTGTCGCCCTTCTGTGGGGCGGTCTGGAGGTTGTAGTCATCCCCAGTCAGTTCATCAGAAAGGACAGTCAGTTCATCGATCGTGTAGCAGCCGTAGGTGAACGACTTCGCGAACTATCTAACAATGATGTTGCGCCGGGGAAGATTGGACCGGATCCGAGGCCACTTGTTTTAGCGACTGATAACCGAGTGTCGATGATGCTACCTACTTTCGCACCACAAGCTATTTTTTGGGCGCCGAATTTTGATCTCTTGCATCTTGGTGCTGGCGAAAGTCGGGAACGCTTTTACCAGTTTCTTTACTACTCTGGCGTAGATGCAACCCAGTTCAAAGCTGAGCTAGGCAAACCCATGGGAAATATTGCCGCCGCTGCCTTCGGTCACGAGCGAGTGTTACCTGATCTCGCAGTGAACGCGAGACCAATTACGAGTGAGGACATCGAGCATGAGGTGAGCCGCTACCAATCCTACCTTTCATCATTTACCCACTCGCAAGCCAATCTTCATCCAGTGTCGTACGTCATTGTGCCCACTCAGGGCAACGTGAATTTTTCCAACCTGGATCAATGGTATGAGCGCGACTCTGGTGAAACTATCGGCGACTACCGACTCTATCGTGTACGGCTGAGGTCGTAACATTTTCTTCCTGAAATCGAATTCGAGCTTATGCAAACTGAAAAGAGGAAAGACTGGAAATTCATGGTATGGGGCGCGATCGCGATGACTGTGCTGTCATTGTATCCGCAACTATTAATGTGGAGTTCCAGAGGCCGCGAATGGAACGGCACTTACGCAGAGATCCATGGCGACGAGTGGGTCTATTCGGCCTACATTCAGGCTCTAATCGATGGCAGACCACGTCGCAATGATCCCTACACCGGACGTGATGATCGACCTGGTGATCCTCAGCCGGAGTCTCTCTTCTCAATTCAGTTCGTGCCTGGATACCTGATTGCGGCTCCAGCGAAACTGTTAGGCCTCTCGTCGTCTACAGCATTCATAATCTTAAGTATTCTAGCGCCCTTCCTTGCCTGCCTGGGGATCTACTGGCTCATATTCAATCTAACTCACGAGAATAATCTAGCAGCGGCGGGATCAGTCGTTGTGTTGTGCCTGGGAGGCCTCGCTGCAGGAGAGGGAATAATCCATCTACTTGTCTCAGGGTATCAGTATTCCTTTATTCCTTTCCTTCGAAGATTTGAACCATCGGCTCCGTTTCCGTTGTTCTTTCTATTCTGCACGTTTGTCTGGAAATCACTACAAAACGAAGCGATGCACGCTCGGCGTTGGGCTACCGCTGCAGGTCTCACTCTCGTTCTGCTGATCTTCTCTTATTTCTTTCTATGGACCAGTGCCGTAGCCTGGCTTGCGTGCCTGGTAATACTCTTAGTTATTGCCGATCGAGGTAACCTAAGAAAGCTCTCGAGTCCGTTTCTAATAATCATCTCACTAACCCTGGCAGGCCTCATTCCGTACCTCATCCTTCTTTCAAATCGTTCTGCAACGATGGACGCCGGACAGAAATTGACTATCTCGCATGCACCCGATCTCTTTCGTGTCCCCGAGGTCATTGGGGCGTTCGTCGTCCTTATGATTGTCCTGGCCCATCTGCGAGGAAGGATAAATTGGCGAGCACCTGAATGCGTCTTCACTGCGTCCCTTGCACTGATGTCTTTTGCTGTATTCAACCAGCAGGTAGTTACGGGCCGCTCCCTACAACCCTTTCACTATGAGTCTTTCATCGCTAATTACTTATCTCTCGTATCACTGATAGTCGCGAGCGTCATCATCTGGCGAGGACGTGAAGGGACCGCTTGGAAAATTCGATATCGGGTTGTGGGCTGGATTGTCTTTGCCTCGTTTTGGTGGGCGGCGCTCGAGATCATGGCACCGACAACGGTGATAAAGAAGGACAACCTTTTCATAGATCGCGCAGCAGGCGTCTGTCAGCGATTGCGCGAAAGGGGACAGGCTGACGCGCCTACCACAAGCTCGAACTCGGATCCAGTTCCTTTGGTGTTGGCCTCGGATAACAAGATCGCAGTCATCTTGCCAACGTTTGCCCCTCAGGCTGTCCTTTGGGCACCACACTTCGACTTCTTGAATCTTCGGCCAGGAGAGAGCCGCCAACGATTCTATGAGTATTTGTATTACACGGGTGTTGACGAAAATAAATTAACCAAAGACCTCCGCGAACCGATGAGTACGGTTGCCGCCGCAGCATTTGGTCACGAACGAGTCATTCCTGACCTCGCTGTAAAGCCGAAACCTATTACCGATGACGAGATCGCAGGGCAGGTGGCGGAATACAAAAGCTTTTACTCATCATTCTCGCGCGACCACGCTCTTCAGCACATTCTCTCGTACGTCATTGTTCCGGTTGAGGGAGGGCCGGACCTCACAAATTTAGACCGTTGGTACGAACGGGATCACGGAGAAAAAGTAGACGGATACATACTCTATCGAGTGCGACTTAGGCCAGAAACTAGCAGTGTAATTTCCCAACGAAACGCCTTTTAGAAGAAACAATGCACGTTGAGGTCAAAGATATTAATACGGTCAGTTTGCCTGAGGGTACTTCTTTCCTTATGCATTTTACTTTGCGACGCGTGTTCGTTTGGGCTTTTCTGTTATCTGTATTTTCTCTCGCCGTGCGTCAGTGCAGCAGTATTGACTGGGACTTCTGGTGGCACTTGAAAGCCGGACAATACATCCTGCAACTCAAAAGCATCCCGCATGTCGATCCATTTTCATTTACCCGTGCCGGTGCGGAATGGATTACGCACGAATGGTTGTCAGAAGTAATCATGTACGGAGTGTTCCGAGTAGGGGGCTGGATCGGTCTCTTTCTGCTTTTTGGTACAACTATCGCTGCCGCTTTGGGAATTTGTTATCGACGGTGCGAAGGCAAGCCATTCATCGCCGCATTTTCCGTTGTCTTAGCGACGGCAACTTCGGCATCTCTTTTTGGCTTTCGACCTCAAATGTTCACGCTGCTTTTGGCTAGCATTTTTATCCTGCTACTGGATGGCTACGTCTACCACGGCATGCGACGTAACGTGTGGTTATTGCCACCGTTGATGCTTCTTTGGGTAAACCTACATGCAGGTTTTGCATTGGGCCTCGCTCTAATTCTGCTTTTTGTCCTAATGGCTGGATTGGATAAGGAATGGAAAAGAATTTGGACACTGCTATTGGTCTTCAGCATTTGTCTTGCGGTCGTTCCGTTTAACCCGAATGGGTTTCGAATGTTCAGCTATCCGTTTGAAACTCTTTCGGCTCCGGGAATGCAAAACTTTATCCAGGAATGGTTGTCCCCCGATTTCCATCAGCTTCGGTTTCTCCCGCTTGCCGCACTCATGCTGGCAACGTTCTCGGTGATGGCTCTGTCTCCAATTAGGCCACGGTTGGGAGAATTGTTTGCGCTAGCTGCTCTATCGTTTGTCGCGTTGCGATCGGGCAGACACATTCCCATCTTTGCTATCTTCGCGGCGCCACTCTTAGCGAAATATTTGGCGCATTGGTTCAGCAGTCAAACTAATAGTCCGATTACCTTACGATCGACAACGGCGACCGGCCCAAAGATCATTCTCACTTTATCGTTACTGATTTTGCCGACATTCTTAATCCTACAGAGAGTGGGCAACTTCAATGCAAACGTAAGATCTTATGAAGCACAAAAATTTCCATTAGCAGCAATCGAGTTCATCGAGAAGACGGAAACTCCTGGTCCAATTTTCAATGACTACAATTGGGGCGGTTATCTAATCTGGAAACTACATCCAGGAAGAAAGGTCTTCATTGACGGTAGAGCAGATGTGTATGGCGATGCCTTTATTTCCGAATATCTCAACACGTATGGAGGTGAGCGAGGTTGGCGAGAAGAGCTCGATCGCCTGGGTATTCAAACAGTATTAATCCAACCCAACTCCTCGCTTTCTACTCTGCTTCGAGCAGATCAAGGATGGCGCACCGTCTTTGAAGACCAGCAAGCTGTGGTATTTGCAAGAAACTAAATCCTTTTTTTAAGCGATGGAACATCTGTCTCAGACTACAGTTACGAAATGGAAGTGGGGTGCGCTTGCTGCTCTTGCGATCACACTACTATCGCTCTACCCACAACTTCACTTATGGATTCATCTGGGGAAAACTACTGAGGGGGTTTACGCCTATTTCGATACTGATGAGGTCGCGTACTCAGCTTACTTACAAGCATTGATTGACGGTCGGCCACGTCGCAACGATCCCTACACTGGTCGCGATGATGTTCCCGCCATGCCGCTGCCCGAATCACTCTTCTCGGTCCAGTTTGTTTCGCCTTATTTAGCCGCGATACCAGCGCGTCTTCTCGGACTATCGGCATCCACCGTCTTCATTATTCTGATGCCACTGATTGGCGCGTCAACCGCCCTTGTGTTGTTCTGGTTACTTTCCACAACGACCCAGGATCACCGCCTGGCCTTTGTCGGAGTTCTAGTCGTACTTTGCCTGGCGACATTAGTCTCCGGGCAAGGACCAGCTCGAAATCTGTTCAAAACTACCGAAGCCTGGGGTTACTTACCGTTTTTGCGCAGGTATATTCCCGCCATTCCGTTCCCTTTCTTCATAGCTTTACTCGGCACCATCTGGGGCACAGTTATGAAAACTGATAAGGGAAACATTGTTCGCGCAATATTTTCTGGCTTGATCCTGGTCCTTCTCGTTTTTTCCTATTTCTATCTATGGACCGCGGCTCTCGCGTGGCTTACCTGTCTGACACTCGTATGGTTAATTGCCCGTCCTGACGGGTGGCGACGGACAGTCAGTTTTCTGGGCATCACCTGGATCATAACGATTTCTGGTTTGATCCCGTACTTCGTTTTGCTTTCACACCGCGCCACGAATACGGATCAGGTGCAAGCGTTGGCTCATACACATAGTCTCGATTTGTTTCGTCCCTCCGAGGTACTTTCATTTGTGCTTCTTGCTGTGTTGGTTCGTCTGCTCTTTTTGAGACGTGCGTCATTGAAAGATCCGAAACTCCTGTTCATGATCTCTTTACTTCTCATGATCCCAGCTGTCTTTAACCAACAGCTCATCACTGGAATCTCACTTCAGCCATTCCACTACGAAGAGTTCGTAACGAGTTATTGTGTCTTAATTGCAGGAATTGCAGGTTGGCGAATACTCTTCCAAGATTCGGTATTAGCAAGATTTGTGAACTCCGATCGTGCGCTCTTTTGGATTGCAATTCTAAGCATTGCTTACGGAGTTAATAGCGCGTCAGGAGTCAGTCGCGCTGCCCTCGCGGACAACGCTCAACGCGATGCCACGATTCCTGCCGCTATTCGCGTGAAAGCAATGAGCGGTCAGGAAAGAGGTATGGTGTTCTCGAGCGGATCCGAGCAAGCCGATGTGTTTCCGACTCTTTCATCGCAGCCGGTACTCTGGGCGGTCCATATGGGGGTCTTTCCGGGCAGCCAGCCAACCGAACTCAAAGAGCGCTTCCACCAGTTCCTATATTACTCGGACGCCTCTCCACAGAATTTGAGTGAGTTGCTGGCCGCCAGGAACCATCTCACATTTGTTGCTCTATTTGGTTATGAACGCGAGATCCCCATTTTTGCAAATACTTTCAGAGCGGTTACTGAGCAGGAAATTAACAGTGAGGTTCGGCTTTACAGCGACTATATAAACTCTTTCGATCGCGCAACTGCCGCTCGACATTTATTGACGTACGCGGTGATTCCGTCTGATTCAACAATGGGCAATTCGAATCTCAGCAAATGGTACGAATTGAACGAAGGCGAACGATGCGGGGCGTTTACAGTGTATCGACTAAGGCTTAAACCTTAACCAAGCCCTAACGCGTGTGCCTCGTCGTCAGGTACTTCAACGATCATCCTTAACAGGCCGGTGGAAAAGGTTTTCCCCTGCGCATCAGTCATTAGCGATAGAGTGCCGCCGCCGCCAAGACTTTCGTGGAGCAAAAAATTCAGTGCTCCCAGGTTAGGCAACTCAAATCGTTCTACTTCTCCTTTGCAGATTCCCTGAAAATGATGCTTAACTCGATCGGCGGTCACCTCTCTAACAAGTATAGGATAAAACTCATCGCGAAGTGCAATTACGCCCACGTTAGCAGTGTCGCCTTTGTCGCCAGAACGCGCATGAGCAAGTTTGACTAGTTGAACTTTCATGCCTCGAGCACCTCAACCTTCGGAGTAATGACTTCTTTAGGAATAAGCGCGGGCCAATAGGCAACAATCTCCTCGACCTTCGGCCGTCCACCAGCGAATCCAGTAACCGCAGGAGGCCCGGTAAGAATCAAGGGAGCTATCTCTTTTGTAAAACGTTCCACTGCTGCTTTATCGCTTCCGCGCACGCCCACGCGCAACTGAACTTCGGGCGCATCAGCGGATGGAGTTCCCGCAAGATTTCCGTGAGTCGCATTAGCACCCACATATTCGGTCAACACTTGATCGAATCGTAATCCAAGTCGTTCTAAACGTCCTCTCAAGATATTGTCGGCTGCTTTTGCTTTTTCGAAAGCATCTGGCCACGCATAAACGAGCGTCCCCACTGCCTTGAACCCGGCTGAATAACTAATGGAGACCTTGAATGAGTCGGTGGCCGGACGACCTTTGATGCCAAACACTCGCACCCGATTTTCGCCGTTATGTTCGAGCTGAATGCTGGTAAAGTCGGCGACGCAGTCGGGAGTGATGTACTCATGTGGATCGCCCATCTCGTAAACCAGTTGCTCTTTTACGGAAGGGACATTTACCCGACCGCCGGTACCCTCATGTTTTGTAATTACAAAACTCCCATCCGGGAATGCTTCAGCGATAGGAAACCCAACGTTGACCATGTCAGGAATGCTTTGCCACTCAAACTGACAATTTCCTCCCGAAGCCTGGGCGCCACATTCAATGATGTGGCCCGCGATGGTACCTGCGGCCATCTTGTCCCAGTCGTGCGGCTGCCAACCAAATTCATGCATCAATGGCGCCAGGGTAAGTCCGGTATCGGTTGCACGCCCGGTGACAACAACCTGGGCTCCTTTATTTAGGGCTTCGACCATTGGCCCGGCGCCCAAATAGACATTCGCGCTCTGGATTCGATCACGAACAGTTGAAAGTGGCGCTCCGGTATCCATGTTTCTCAGCTCTATTCCAGTGTTGAGAAATTCATCGAGGCGACCCATGATGTCGTCACCAGTTACGATTCCGATCCGCAGCTTTCCACCAAGTCCAAGTTCGTTTGCTACTTGAACCACAGCATCTGCGCAGCCCCGCACATTAACGCCACCAGCATTAGCTGTGACCCGAATGCCTCGTTCCACGCACGCAGGAAGAATTCTTTTCATTAAAGGAATAAAATCTTTTGCATAGCCGGCATTTGGATCACGCGCCTTCTGCTTCTGCATTATCGACATCGTGACTTCCGCCAGATAATCGAGCATCAAATAGTCAATTGGTCCACCCTCTACTTGATTAACCGGTGCATCAAGCAAGTCGCCCCAAAATCCCTGACCTGCCGCAATTCGAATCTTTTCTTTCATACCTGACCTTAGTACCAAATCAGCAGAGTACAAATCGAGATGCTCTTGGTTGCATCGGAGAAGCGACTCTAATCTGATTGACGCTAAAGATGCAAACGAACAGGAATACAAGCCAGAATTGTCAGCCAGATGTATCCGATATGCTTCAGCTTGTCGGCTTTGAAGTGTCCGATATGCTTTAGAGACTCTTGCAAAAGTCTTTGCCGCGGAGCGGCCTAAGCGTAAAGCCCAGGGTGGAGCGAAGCGGAACCCTGGGTAGAAGCGGCGGTCACCTATGCGTCCTGAAAGGACGCGAGCAAACTGAAGTCCGGTCAATCGCCAGCGTGAGAGACTCTTTGATTGATGAATCTGAGGTTCAGATTGCAAAACTGCAACCGAGTCGCGTCCTTTCAGGACGCATTTGCAATGCCCCATAGACCCAGGGTTACGCTTCGCTCCACCCTGAGCTTTACGCTTACGCCGCTCCGCGCCAAAGATTTTTCCAGGAGGCTCTTTAGCTTGTCGGTCTAAGCAAAACTCAAGCACTCGAACGGTGAATCGACCGACAAGCCAAAGCAAGACACATCAGAAACACAGGGCCGCCAACAAGGTCAATTACCCGGTCGCGGTGAGGGACTTGGTGAGGGACTCGGCGCCGGAGATCCTTCGGGAGACGGACCAGGACTTGGTGATCCGCCTGGACTCGGACTTGGACTTGGACTTGGACTTGGGCTCGGGTTCTGTGTCGGAGGCATCGCGGGGCTTTCCGTTGGTACAGCCGGAACCGGTGTCGGATTGGCCGCGGGAGGAGTTGAAGTTACAGGCGCCTTTGTTTTTGGAGCCTTACGGCTCTTTCGTCCAGTTGCTGGTGCAGTTACATCAGACGGCGATGGTCCAGCTTCGGCCGGACTCGCCACTTCGGTTCCAACTGCGACTGGAGCAGTTTTTCGAGTGCGACGCTTCGCAACAGCTGATCCTGTATTGAAAGTACAAGGATGAGCTGAGTCGACGGATGTAAGAGTCAACTTGCTCCCGCTTTTACGACCACGAAGTGAAACTATTGTGGGCGCCGCAGCCGCAGCATCACCCATTTGTAGAGCCACTGCAGTGTAACCCTTTGTAGTTGACGCCACGATTCGCCCCGACTTTCCATCGGCCGTCGTGAACTGATTACCAGTGATTGTTAAGGTAGTGTCGCCGGTTAGTCCGATCTCATCACATTGAAATGTTCCCGCATAGGTACCAGACAGGTCTGTTTGTTCAGTTGGAGTAATAGCCTGAGCAGCGACTTCCTTTGTTGCGGCTGGAGCGGTTTGATCACCCGTCGTCTCAGCTGGAGCCGTTGTTTTTGCTTTCTTCGTGCTCTTGGTAGGTTTTGTCGGTGCCGGTTGTTTTGGAGTCTCAGTCTGTGGAGTTTGCGGCATCGGTTCTTGTTGAGCATGAATCGAACCCGCGGTGAAAACTATGGCGAAGCTCACAATAATCGCCATTACGATCGACTTAAAAAATCTCGTGCGCATAAAGCCTCCCTCCCTGTTCGATTGAGCGCGACTTAAAGATTAGGGGGTCCAATTAGGAGGGGATGACAATTATTTACCACTGTCGAAAAGGCGACTCAACCCATTGGAGCAATAGGGATGAAGTTGTGAAGAAAATGCAACGTGCCGACAACAAGCGGGCAAATTCGGCATTCATGAATACCACTAAGGCACAAAGACACTAAGGCACAAAAATGCTCAATTGTTGCACCAGTTTTTTGGCTTAGTGTCTTGGTGTTTTGGTGGTTAGATCCTCTTTGATAGTCTAACGCGTCTGGATCTCAACCCAAATTGGAAGGTACTACAAACTGACCAATATGTGGACCGCTAAAATTCAGCGACGTGCGGAGCGACAACTCGAGTGCGCGCCTCGTATTGTCAGGAGTTATGATCGCGTCGACAAAGCCTCTCGCCGCCGCATACTTTGCATCCAATTCCATATCGTAGGTTTCTCTAACCTTATCCATTTCGGCCTTCAGCGCTTCATCCGGTTCCAAGCCATTCTTCTTTAGCTTTTCGAGTTGACTTCCAAACGTAGCCTGGACTGCCGAATCACCTTCCATTACTCCCATTCGACCCGTGGGCCAACTATAGATGAAATCAGGATCGAATCCCTGGCCTGCCATTGCGTAGTAACCTGCGCCCGAAGCGTGATTCAAAGTCAAAACAATTTTTGGAACAACTGCCGTCGCCATCGCTTCCACAAAACGCGCACCAGCTCGAATGATCCCTGAGTGTTCAGCGTCTGGGCCAACCATGAAACCTGACACATCCTGAATGAACAACAACGGTGTTTGATGTCGATTGCAAGTTTCGACGAAATACGCGACCTTCTCTGCCGACTCGGTATAAATAATGCCGCCAAATCGCGGTGGCTTGCCGGCGCCGGCCCGAACCATACCTCGATGATTGGCAATTATTCCGACTTGTATCCCACAAATGCTGGCGTGACCCGTGATCATCTCCTTGGCGTAGTCAGCCTGAAACTCATCAAGGTGTCCGTCGTCAACCAGGCATTCAATCACCTGCCGCATGTCGTAAGGCTGGCGATGATCCTCCGGCAAGATCTCGTATAGATCTTCTGCTGATCTTGATGGCTTTCCCGTTTTTCCTGGGGCTGTAGTTAAGGGAGGTTTTGGCAGTTCCGAAACAAACTCACGAATCTTTGCGATGCAAGCCTGGTCGTCGCTTACTCGATAATGTGCGACGCCGGAGATCTCGTTGTGGGCCTTTGCTCCACCAAGCGTTTCATTGTCGATTGTCTGGCCAGTCGCACCCTTTACAAGGTTTGCGCCACCGAGGCCCATGAATGAGGTGCCGTCAACCATGATGATGATGTCTGAAAGAGCGGGTAAGTAAGCACCACCAGCAATACAAGGTCCCATCACTGCTGAAATCTGTGGCACCTTCAAATATCGACGCATGATGGAGTTGTAGTAAAAGATCCGTGAGGCACCATACTGACCAGGAAACACGCCACCCTGATACGGCAAATTAACGCCAGCTGAATCCACCAGGTAAATAATTGGCACATGTGAACGCATCGCGATCTCTTGCGCCCGCAAAATCTTCTTAATGGTTTCAGGCCACCATGAACCGGCTTTTACTGTCGCATCATTTGCAACAACCACCACTTCCCTACCCTCAACGTAACCGACAACTGTAACCACACCGGCTGCCGGTGCCGCTCCCTCATACTGATCGTAAGCGACGAGGAGGCCAATTTCCTGAGAGTAGGAATCTGTGTCAAGCAACAGATTAATACGTTCGCGGGCAGTCAGTTTGCCCTGCTGGTGCTGTCGATCAATCTTTTCGGCACCGCCCCCGAGACGGAGTTGCTTTTCAAGTTGCTGAAATTCGGTTGTTAGTTCTCGAAGTCTCTTAGTCTTCGTGGCGGGTGGGTTGTCAGCTTTCTTCATGAATACGGTCGGCAGAAATTCAACTGTTGTGACGAACGAAGGAATCTCACACAACGAGATTTACAACCGGTAATAATACACTTGACTGGCCTTCTACAAGCGATTTCACGAGATCACCAAATTGCCCTTGAAAGCTCGCTTGCTTCCTTTGTTGCCGGAACTCCCTCGAGAATCAACACGCGCAATCCACGTCGTTCAACTGCGACGGTACCATTTACGGTTTTCCATTCCTGACGCTCACCCGTTGCCGATACGACGGGCTTCTCGGTAAGCGGCTTAGCTTCTGGATACCTTTTCAGCGTTCGTTTCGCGTAAGCCTCGAAAAACTCTTTTGAGTCGTTATCGGTGTCCCAGGCCGTCAAATTTGCAATAAAGGCCTCGCCAGACTTTGGACCCTCATAGACAACACATCGATCCCCAGCCCAGCCTGCTGCTGCTTCCTTTGATTCTTCGGCGGCGTTCAGGAACTGGTCCAATATCAAATACAGTCCAAACTCACCATTAACATCGCTATCGATCATTTTCCAGCCTAAGCCCAAAGAGCCCTTGAAATCGGGAAGTGTTAGCTTGACTGGTGCCTCACCAGAAAAATATTTGTCTGCATGAAGGATCTGCTCGCTTGACTGTGGTAATTTCGAAAATGCTTTTGAAACTAGCTCCCAGCCTTCGCGTTTATACAATTGCGTCGCCCATTCAGAGCCTTGCTCGTAAGGAAACATCAACGACTCACGAATAGCCCTGGGAGCCTGCTTAAACTGTTCTGAAGCTAATCCATCTGCCCCCAAACTCTTGATGAAAGCCAATGCTACGAGCGGATGCTTCGCCAGGTATAAAGTCATCGCCAGAGTCGCGTCTCCTTCGATCAAAGCATGAGCCGCAAGCTCGGCATCGGAATCTCCCTTGGGCCATTTTTCAAACCTCCGGAGATTGAAATGTTGATCTTGAAGCGCGTGCGTGAGCTCATGGGCCATCACCGGCTTTTGGCCCTCGAGTTCGATCCAATCTGCCAGATAGAATTGTTGAACTTTCGGATCATAATAGCCCGCTACCTGTTCGGTCAGGAGCTTGATTAAGAAGGGACGGTATTGAAACTCGGGAGGAGCCAGTCCTTGAGCTTTAAGTGCCACTTCAGTTGCATGAATCTGGGCCGGAGAACTCTCTTCGTCCAGGTTTTTGATAATCATGCGCTGGATTTCTGCGCGTGATTGGGCACCACTTTTCACGTCCTTCAGAATCGACAGCTCTCTTAGATCGCTGGTTTCTTTAAGGAGCGCTTCCGTCGTGGCGACAATTGAGGCGTTCCTGGCTGTCCCGGTTGCCATTCCAGGCTGTTGCTTCTTGGCTGACACCGTCGGAATTACCAGGATTGCACCCAATGCCAAAAAACTTCCGATTGAAAGTAGAACCAGCCTGTGGTTAATTTGCTTTGACATCATTGGTAGTTCACTCTTATAGTCCGCTAAACGTCAACATTTTTGCTTGGCCAGAGAGGACAGTCCCTCGAATTATTAAGGATTCCGAAGGTCTTATTCAGATGACTAGCCCTGCCCCTGAAGATGTATTCGGAATTTGGCATGAGACCATTTTACGTGTCCGATACTCGGAAACGGACAAAATGGGGATTGTTTATTATGCCAACTATTTGATCTGGTTCGAAATCGGTCGGGCTGAATATTGCCGCGCCCGCGGTTTTTCGTATCGCGACATGGAAGAAAACGACGATGCGTTTCTGGTAGTTGCAGAATCATATTGTCGCTACAAGGCCCCGGCTTACTACGACGATGAATTGATAATTCGTACACATATTACGGAGCTTCGGAAACGTTCGCTCCGTTTTGGTTACGAGATAGTCCGCGCCGCCGACGGACAAGTGGTTGCGGAAGGCGAAACCGGCCACGTGGTTACCGACTCAAACGGCCGCGTGCGCTCATTTCCTGACGGATATGCACAAAGTTTGTTAGCACCTCCCATATTGAAAACACATCTATCAGTTCCTACACAAACTGCTCCAGAGTAAGTCTTTCGAAACTGGTTCCCTGTCACAACTTCCCGCTCGACGGTGTTTCCTTCATAGAGAGTAGGTCTCCCAAACTTCTGTAACTTTTCTCGTGTTCACGCGTTTCATTGATAAGTGTTGGAAACCTTTTGAAATCAAAGGTCGTTTGAAAACATAACGGCAATGCAATGAGCCTCGTTGCTACTTGCGATAGCAACGAGGCCCGGATGACAACACAAGCTCAATCGCCTTGCGGCGTGTGAAGATGTATCGTCGACGCCCGCATCTTAGCGCACTTGGTAGCGAGCTTCAACTCGTAATCTGTGTGAAAACAGTTAACCAAGATGCGCTTCCACTCAAAAACACCCAACCCCTGAGTTAGAGCGCACCTTCTTCAATCAAAAGGAAGAAAGGTCTGCCATGCGTCATCTCATAAAGTCTGCAATCGTGGCTGTAGCTCTAATAGCCTCCGGGTCTACAGCAGCTCAAACGCCAAATAGCGCCATCGATCGTTATCGTGACGGCGCGCGTAAAGTTGGGAAGGGCGATCTTGATGGGGCAAT
This sequence comes from Acidobacteriota bacterium, assembly GCA_046734235.1. Classification (GTDB taxonomy): domain Bacteria; phylum Acidobacteriota; class Blastocatellia; order Pyrinomonadales; family Pyrinomonadaceae; genus PSRF01. The sequence continues at coordinate 2,807 of JBKPQV010000637.1, read as the reverse complement.
TGAGGATTACAGCAGAGCCATAGTGCTTAGCTCAAGATTTGCCAAATCGGATACTTCATCCGCAGAAGCGAATAACATCAAGGTGATCGATCCCTTCACCGCAAACGCTTACACAAACCGAGGTGTAGCTCGTTACAAAAAAGGTGATTTCGAAGGCGCAAAATCTGACTTCGATTCGGCTCTGCGCATTCGACCCGCACTTCCAATCGCATACCTTAATCGTGCCGCTGCTCGCCGGGAACTTGGAGATCTTGAGGGAGCCTTGGTCGACGTTGATAAAGCCATAGCAGTAGATCCCAACTTATTTGAGGCATATAACAATCGCGGCGCTCTCAGACACGACTTAGGAGACTTTACAGGAGCGCTCGCGGACTTCAATCGCGCCGTCAAACTCAACTCACACGTACCGGAACCATTTTACCTGCGTGGTTATGTCCAGATCGCATTGAAGGATTTCGAAGCCGCCGTGCGTGATTTCAATGCTGCGTTGAAGCTTTCACCTGATATGACTTTGGCGTTTCAAGGACGAGGCACCGCTTATATGTACCAGGGAAAGCTAAGAACGGCGATCGTTGACTTCACTGAAGCTTTACTGGGAGATAAAGAGTTGGTGTGGGCCTACTTCAACAGGGGCTTGTCGTATATGGTGATCGGTGATGAAGCGCGAGCTCAAGCCGACTTTGACAGGTGTGTTAGGTTAAGGCCTGATTTGAAGGCTGATCTGGAACGCCGCGCAGTTCTGGCTAAATCACTGCAACGGGTTAAGGAATAATCCTCTAAGTTTCATGACTGACATTTAGTCGTTCGATACTTAGCGCTTTGCCGCTGTGCTCATCTATATCAATTACCGCCGCGCAGATTCGCACTTGTCCACTTGAATGTTCTGCGCGGCGCGCCGGCACGGTCGTGAAGCGTGCGATAACGTCGGCAGTGCTCATTCCGATTACGCCCGCGTAGCTTCCAGTCATCCCAATGTCGGTGAGATACGCGGTTCCTTGCGGAAGAATTCTTTCGTCGGCCGTTTGCACATGCGTGTGTGTTCCAACAACCGCTGAAACACGACCATCCAGGAACCAGCCCATCGCGACTTTTTCTGAGGTCGCTTCAGCATGGACGTCAACCAGACGAATCTTTGTTTCGGACGGAATTTCGGCGAGAACTGTTTCAACTATCCGGAAGGGATCATCCGAAGGTGGCATGAAAACTCGGCCCATCACATTTACCACTGCCACTGAAACATCTTTCACAGTTCCAACCCAGTAACCACTACCTGGAGTTCCAGGTGGATAATTAGCAGGACGAACGAGTCGCGGTTGTTTCTTTATGTAGTCGATTGCTTCTTTCTTATCGAAGATGTGATTGCCGGAAGTCATCACGTCAATCCCGATCCCAAACAACTGTTCACAAATGGAAGGCGTTACCGAAAACCCACCAGCAAGATTCTCTGCATTCATGATCGCCAGATCGATGTTGTGTTGTTCGCGCAAATCCTGGATCCGCTCCAGCACAGCCAGGCGGCCAGGTTTAGCAACCACGTCTCCAATCATCAATACTTTCATCGTCCGCGAATCTTCCAAATAGCAAAACAGAAGGGCCCACAAACTTCGAAATCCAAATCGCAACCTAAAACGCGACAGGCGATTCACATTTCGCGGTTTGAGGGCCGTTCGACCAACTTGGCGGAGGGATAATCCACAATGTCGTTCCGAAGCCGTAATTGAACCTGCAATGACAGGTGGGTGACCTCTTAATGTCACCGCCTCTGGCAGTTCTTAACGTTGAAGAAATGCACTGGCAAGGTGACCTCGGTCTCCCTAATCAACGGCGTTGGCTCAATCATCGTAACATCGGTGACGAACACCGCAGAACGTTTCCCTCCGCCGGCGGGGATAGTAACACACCTTGGGGTATTTCAGATTGGAGATTGGAGATTTTTGATTGCTGATTTTTCATTGCTGATTTCTGATTGCTAATACAAAAGCGCGCTATTCACAGGCTCCGATTTCAATCAGCAATCAGCAATGAAAAATCAGCAATCAATGATGGGGCTAACCAAGCGTAAGTTTACCTGCGCCACCCTGTTCGTTCTCTACGGTACTGCGTACTTTAAGCAATTTATCAAGCATTTCCGCACATTCAGAACTACGAGCAGCAAGTTGGGAATCGGCTTGTTCGTGCATGTTCTTCAATCGATGAAGCTCATCGGCGATGTGTAAGGCAGCCAAAATCGCAACTTTTAGGGAATCAACAGTAAGGGTGCCGGAAGAGATTTCACGCATCCGGCTGTCAACAAATTCAGCGAGTTGAATGATGTATTCAGTATCGCCATCAGACCTGATGTTGTAGGTCTGATTGTAAATCTCAACTCTGATGGTAGGACTACTGGTAGTGGCTTCCATACTGCCTTTGTTCAGCATCGGGCCGATTCCCGCGCTCATCTGAATTCCTCCGCCATTTCGGGATCGAGGGCGGCTACAGCGTCGAGCATGGCCTCTACTTTCATTCGAATCGTCTCGCGTTCAGCCAACAACTTCTCTACCTGAGTTTCGAGACGCTCCTTTTCATTTAGCACATTTCCCATGTCTCGGTGGATGATTGCGAGTTCCTTTTCCAGGTTCTCTTTTTCTTGTCTTAAGGTCTTCGTAAGTTCGATGGTCCGATAAATCTTATCTTCAAGATGCGAAAACTTCTCTAAGCCTGAAAGACCAACCATCGTTTATTTCTCCACCTATTGTCAGGGTTGAAAATCGCGAACTGATTATCCGACTTCGTGCTTATCTACGCAAGACTCATTGTGCAACCGCGCC
>JBKPQV010000636.1:0-3302 GCA_046734235.1 Acidobacteriota bacterium | reverse complement strand
CCCCCCGTTCGTAAACCTCGATCTGCGTTTTGCAAAGGGATTCAACTTGACCGAGCGAGTGAAGCTCCAGGCACTATTCGAATTCTTCAATGTCTTCAATCGTCAGAACCCGGCTGCTGTTCAGGCACAGCAGAATATTGCTAATAGCCCCTTCGGTTCGTTGCGGCAAGTACTTCCTGGACGTGAGGGCCAAGTCGGGCTTCGACTAGAGTTCTAAAATCTGCCTCTAGAAGTCTTTATGTCTTTGTGTCTCTGTGCCTTGGGGCAGTAGCCCGACTGTCAAGTGAGGGCTGACTCGAGCTTATTGAGCCCTCCTTGACAGTCGGGCTACTGCCCCGAGGCACAGAGACACAAAGGCGCAGGACAGTAGATGACAAAATTACTTCCCAAGAATTAAGTCCTTATCAACTATGATTCGCTCAAAATTCCCGCTCGCATTTCTTCTCTTAATTACAGTTTCTTACATCGCAAACGCACAAGGCACGCGTTTACTTCGCCACCCAACTGTTAGTCGCGATTCTATAGCTTTCGAATATGCCGGCGATCTTTGGGTCGCTTCACGTAATGGAAGCAACATTCGACGACTCACTTCAACGCCTTCGGTCGAAATCGATCCCTACTTTTCACCTGATGGATCGCAGATCGCATTTTCAGCGACAGTAGCTGGGAATACAGACGTATATGTCGTGTCTGCGAACGGCGGGGATCCTAAACGACTAACCTACCATCCTGCCCTGGATCGTGTGCGAGGCTGGAAACCTGATGGCAAGAGTGTGATTTTTGCCTCAAATCGAACTGCGGCTCCGCAACAGTCTTTCATGCAATTGTGGTCCATAAGTGTTGATGGCGGCTTGGAGGAAATGCTGCCAATGCCTCGTGCGTTTAGCGGCACATACTCACCAGACGGCAGCCGGCTTGCTTATGAGGAGATTTCAACCGCGTTCGTGCCTGAATGGTACGAAGCAAGTATGTGGCGACATTATCGAGGTGGTCGAACACACCCCATCTCGATCATGACTTTGGCGGATTATTCGGTGCAGAAACTTCCCTGGACTAACAGCAATGATTCAAGTCCGATGTGGGTTGGGAATACTGTTTACTTTCTTTCAGATCGCAATCACACAACTAACCTTTTCGCTTATCGACTTGATACGAAACAACTGACGCAGTTATCCAACCACGAAGACTTCGACATTATGACGGCGTCAGCCGGGCCGGACGCAGTCGTGTATGAACAGGCAGGCTATATCTACCTGGTTGATACAAAGTCTGGAAAACCTCAGAGACTGAATATTGAAGTGACTGGTGATCTACCCTGGGCGCGGCCCCAGTTTAAGAAGGTCGCTTCGATGATCCGCAACTTCACGCCGTCACCCACCGGAATTCGAGTGGCGTTTGAAGCTCGCGGCGAAATCTTTACCGTGCCGGCTGAGAAAGGCGACTTCCGAAATCTCACACAGAGTCCAGGCGCACACGATCGTAGCCCAGTCTGGTCACCTGATGGAGCCCACGTTGCCTGGCTCTCCGATGTTAGTGGCGAATACCAATTAATGATTGGCGAACCCACAGGGATCACTCCGCCAAGAGCAATTAACCTGCCGACTATTGGCTTCTTCTCGAGTCCCGTATGGTCACCGGATGGAGCTCAGATCCTCCTGGAAGACAACCATGACAACCTTTGGACCATGGAGGTTAGCACCGGTACGGCTACGAAGATCGATACCGATAGCGATCCAGATCCAATCAGGCAATTCAATGCTTCCTGGTCGCCGGATTCGAAGTGGATAACTTATTCGAAAAACCTGCCGAGCCATTTGCGCGCGATCTTTGTTTACTCAATGGTGGACAAGAAAGCGTCACAGGTTACGGATGGGCTTGCCGATTCAATCTCACCATCCTTTGATGCAGGCGGCAAATATTTATATTTCATGGCGAGTACTAACTATGGCCCAAGCAGCGGCTGGTTAGAGATGAGCTCAATCGATCGCCCGGTTCGTCGCGCAATCTACCTCGTTGTACTAAACGCGAATGAGCCATCACCACTTTTGCCTGAAACCGGCGATGAACCAAAACCACCAACAGAACCAGCGTCTCCCCAACCAAAACCCGATCCGAACGCGAAGCCAGTAGTCCGTATTGATCTCAACGGCATTGGCCAACGAATACTCGCGGTAAGCATTCCCGCAGGTGACTACAGCAACCTTCAGGCTGGCGCGGCAGGAACGTTCTATTACACCGAACCGATCGTCCCTGGTACGCCAGGTTTGCGCCTACAGCGATATCAATTAAAGGAGCGGGCGGTGGCGCCGTTCCTCGAGGGCAGCATACGAGCGTTTGCCCTTTCAGCCGACAAGAAAAAGCTGCTTTATCAAGCTGACGCTTCCCGCTGGGGAATTGTCGGAACAGAACGGCCAGGAAAAGTTGGCGATGGACCTTTGAACGTTGCCCAACTGGAAATGCGGGTCGATCCACGTGCTGAGTGGGCGCAGATCTTTCGTGAATCATGGCGCATTCAACGCGAGTATTTCTACGACCCGAAGATGCACGGTGCGGATTGGCAAGCAATCTATGAAAAATACAAACCCCTGCTTGCTTACGTTGGCCATCGTGCTGACCTTGGCTACCTGGTTGCGATGACCGGTGGTGAATTGACCGTGGGTCACTCTTACTTAACAGGCACGGGCGATATTCCCAGCGAAGATCCGGTATCGGTCGGCCTTTTAGGTGCCGACTTTGCAATTGAGAACGGACGTTACCGAATCAAACATATCTATACTGGCGAAAACTGGAATCCGGATTTGCGCGCACCGTTGAGTGCCCCGGGTATTCAGGTGGCAGAAGGTGATTACCTGCTTGAGGTGAATGGCCGTCCACTTGCTTCTCCAACAAACATATATAGCCTGTTCGAAGGAACAGCCAATCGACAAACGCTAATTCGAGTTAGCAAAACTCCGAGTAACGAAGGCTCACGACTTGTTACCGTTGTGCCGGTGGCCAGCGAAGATACGTTGCGGACTCGCGCTTGGATCGAAAACAACCGGCGGCTCGTTGATAAACTTTCTAACGGAAAGCTTGCTTATGTGTGGCTGCCCAATACCGCCGGTCCCGGGTACACCTACTTCACTCGCTATTACTATGCGCAACAAGATAAAGAAGGTGCCGTAATAGACGAGCGCTACAACCATGGCGGTCAAGTAGCAGACTATATAGTTAATGAACTTGATCGAAAACTGATGGGTTATTTCGCGTTGCGTGATGGCACTCCGACGACGTCTCCTATTGCAGGCATTTATGGGCCAAAG
>JBKPQV010000635.1:0-4497 GCA_046734235.1 Acidobacteriota bacterium | reverse complement strand
GTAGAAAACCTTCATCACAGAATGCGAATCTCACAGCAGTGCAGATTAAGATCATTATTTTGATCGGACTTGTCCTGACTGTGTTTGGCGTAATCAAGTCTTCGTCACAAACGGCGACGAAGACTGGGCCAACTCCGACTTCATATCCGACGCCAGTCTATGACCCGTCGAGTTACCTTGCCGTGATTCCACGCGGAAAAACCGTAACTGTTAGAGGTGAGAACCTGGCAGACAAGATTCAGGCTGCACAAGATGACCTTGCGATCACCTCAGTCAGGATTGAAGGAGGAGGATCAATCGCAAAGCAGGTCACACTCCGCAAGCACACAGTCTTTGATAGCGCAACTTACTCATGCGATGTGCAGGGCATAACAGACCAGGGCCAGTTTCTCATTGCAGATGGTGTGAGAGTGGAAGGTACATGGAGAATGCCACAGGCCGTTGTTGACTACTTCAAATTCGGCAACGGAAGAAATTGGCAAGACCCTTACTTATTGAAAGTTCAAGCGCTGACCGCCGAACAGTTAGCTGGCACTGGAACCACCATCCTGGAGCCCAGTTACACCAACGGTAGGCTTCCAGCAGTTGAAGTCTTTCAAGCTCTTGGCGACAGTTCGGCTTCACATACAGGCAGCGCCCGAGACATTGCCGTGATCGGGTTTCACATTAAAGGCCGACAGAAGATTTACGATGGCGGCGTGAGGGCAACAATCCTGTTTGGAAACTGCGTCAGATGCACAGCTCAGAATAATTACCTCGAAGATACAGGCTCGATTGGGATCACTTTTGGTGGTTCTGCATTGGGGAAGAATAACTATTCAGATCATGGCCTGATCTGGCACAACATCACGTCCGGTGTTGCAGCCGCAAACTTTGCAGCAGTTAACTCCGAGAACCTGCTGGTAATTGAAAACTATGCGCGCCGGCCTGGCCATCACGATCCTATATTTGGCGGTGGAGTGTGTGGGTTCGATCTCGAGACTAACACCGCGACGGATCACTCCAAGAATATTGGCGTCTATAACAATCTGTTTGATTACGAAGGCGCGTCCACTGGATCTGTGGGTAATGCCCTGTGCCTCCAGGATCCTTACCAGGGTGTAAATCACGGCAAAGTTGTAGCCGCGAACAACATGGCGATTGGAGGACGCGCGGATCTGATGAATCGTTTCATGTCAAACGGAATATTTCTGAATGGCTTAAAGCAGTGCGAAATCGTCAATAATTACGTTTTTAGAACCGGACAGAACGCGATACAAGCATATGGTTTGGATGGATGCAGAATAGAGGACAACAATTTCGAGTCAACAGGTGGTGGTGGCAACTCGACGATATTGCTTGTTCAGGTTCAGAACACAGTCATTCGACGAAATCGTTACCGCTTTAGGCCGGGACTAGGAATTAATGTGCAGGCCGACATAGTGGACAAGTGTGGTAAAGGGAACGTGATTGAGGACTACCGCGTTGACGGCGTTTTGATTAAACGACCTCCGGTAGTGTGTCCGTGAAGTGAAAGGTGAACCGTAAAAAGAACAAGTTGGGAAGGGTGGCTTGGCCCCGCTGACTTACCCTACACGAACACTAGAACTCAATGAATCGTATAGGGTGAGTCAGCTGGGGCAAGCCGCCCTTCCCAACCTGTTCTTTTTACGCACTAACACGAAACCAGTAGAATGCTCTAAAAAGCTTTCATTTTTCTCCGGCCCTAGTTATCTTGTCTGCCGATTCTTTTCGAACTGGTTACAACTAACTCCATCAACGTTTTATTTGCGCCCGACATTCGCGATGGCCCAAACCGCAGAGTTAATTGAACATTCAAGCACCAGCAGCCACAGTCGCTGGGTCAGGATTTCACATTGGATCATTACCGCGAGTTTCCTGACGTTGGCGTTCACTGGTGTGATGATTCTGATGGTTCACCCAAGACTCTATTGGGGAGATGTCGGCAACGACTTGACCCCGGCGTTGATAGAATTACCGATCAGTAGAAACTACAAACATGGTGGTTGGGACAAGGTTGAATCCTTTTTCAAAGACGCTGCTTCACCAGTCACTGCAAATCGGACCTACGACATATTCAACAAGAACGGTTGGGGTCGCAGTCTGCACTTTCTCGCAGCGTGGTTTCTCGTCGCGGTTGGCGCAATCTATCTCCTGGCAGGAGCCTTTACTGGTCATTTCCGAAGACATATCTGGCCTCGCATTTCGGAACTCACACCTGGTTCACTTTGGCACGACTTCAGAGATCATTTGCGGATGAAGATCCGCGCCGCCACAGGTGGACCACAGTATGGTCTAATACAAAAGTGTTCTTACTTTGCGGTCGTCTTTATTGCGCTACCGCTGATCGTTCTAAGCGGGTTGGCAATGTCACCAGCAATCAGCGCAGGCTATCCGATCCTGCAACGCGCCTTTGGTGGATTTCAATCTGCACGCACGATCCATTTCTTTGCGTTTGTGGTCCTGATGTTGTTTCTGCTCGTGCATGTTTTGATGATTGTCAAATCGGGATTTAGGCGTCAGATGCGCGGAATGACGATTGGAGGGAAGTCATGAAAAGTGACGAACTGATCACGCGTCGTCAAATTCTTCTTGCCGGACTCACTTCTGCCGGTGGCTTGCTCTTGTCGGGATGTACAAAGAAGCTTCCGCCAACGTATGGAAACATTTTGCGGATGAGCGACACCCTCACGTATGCGGCTCACCGAGTGTTGCTGCCTGGAGAAGCGCTGGCCAGGGAATACACTCACAAGGATATTTCTTCGTTTCCTGCAACGGGTACAACTAATCCATGTGACCCGAATCTGAAAAAGCCTAACGAAACGTATGCCCAGCTTCTTAAAGGGAACTTTGTCGACTGGCGCTTGTCGATTGAAGGACTCGTTGCGCGACCTGGATCTTATTCACTGGCCGATCTAAAAGGCCTGCCTTCGCGCACACAGATCACCAAGCATGTGTGCGAAGAGGGGTGGACGGCGATTGCTGAGTGGACCGGCGTACCTTTGAGCAGAGTACTTGATTCGGTAGGTTTACTTCCAAATGCTCGTTACGTCGTCTTTTACTCCTACGACGAGTGGGCCGACTGCCTGGATATGTTCGATGCTCTGCATCCCCAAACGATCCTGGCGTACGGTATGAACGGCCGCGATCTTCCGCTGGCCCATGGTGCGCCAGTTCGATTGAGACTCGAGAGGCAGTTAGGCTACAAGAGTATGAAGTACATTGAACGCATCGTAGTCAAAGAAGACTTTGATGATGGTGGGATGAATGGAAGTATCCGAAACGGTTGGTCGTGGTACGTTGGGATTTGAAATCGCGGATTAACTCCTATCCCTTTAGTAACCCTCTTATTCTAAATACTGACGCTGGTCCTGGGAGCGCACGCGTCCCCGCGTGCCTGCTTCCAAATAGTAACTTCTGATAGAAAGTGGGTCAGTGCCAACATTCCTTATCCAAGTGAGATCAATGTAGGTAAACGGGCAGGCCGGCGAGGACGCCAGCGCTGCCATGCCTTTAGTAACCCGCTGATTCTAAATACTGACGCCGGTCCTGGGAGCGCAGTCGTCCTCGCCTGCCCGCTTCCAAACACTAGCTTATGATTGCAACCGAATGCACAACAAAATTCCTTATCCAAGTGAGATCAATCTAGGTGAACGGGGCTGGCGAGGACGCCCGCGCTCCCAGGACCAGAGTTCGTGCTGCGAATTGAGGAGTTACTAAAGGGATGAGAGATTACCTCGGTCTAGCTGTGATACGATTCGCGCCGCCCTTGAAAAGAAACGAATACCAATAACGAGATCTTAAAGTGTTGCTACCGGTAATCACAATCTCAATCTCTTTGCTTATCTCTGGAGATTTTAGTGGGCCACCTCACCTCTCTTTAATCACTCCTCGAATACAAGACATCAATGCAGCGGCGAAGAAATTGTTTGGGCGACCAAATGATCCGGAGGCGCGACAAGGTTCAGCATCTCGCGTTGCTTCCCAGGCTATTGACGAAGTAGAAGATGCTTTGGCAAAGGCAAACACCGCACGCAATGCGAATCCGCCACGTTTCCGTGAAGCAGAGCTGACTTATGGAATGGCTGCGAGATTGAACCCGAGGGATCCAAGACCTTTGATGGGGCTCGGCAATATCGCCTACGACCAGAAACAGTATGCGACTGCAGCGAAGTTGTATCAGGAAGCGTTGTCGATGGTGAATTCACTGTTAGCGGTACGTGCCTCGAGGCTTGAAGGAGGACTGAACTCTGGCGAGCAACGGATTATGGCCGCTCAACTACGTGTCTATCTTGGAATTTCACTCCTTGAGACGAACGACTTCAAGAATGCGCAAGCGAAGTTTGACGTGGCGGTTAAATCTGAACCAACCAATGCTCGTTTGTATGCGCTCCTCGGCTATTGCTTTCTCAAACAGGGAGTCAAATCGGAAGCAGTCAAAGCCTTTCAGGAAGCTGTGCGACTCGACCCGGAAAATTCCGAATACAAGCAGCTTTT
>JBKPQV010000634.1:0-6398 GCA_046734235.1 Acidobacteriota bacterium | reverse complement strand
ACCGCCGGAGGTTGAAGTTGAAGTACCAAACAACTGCGAACCCAGGTTACCAATCGGATTACTAAGATTGGTGTGATTCAAAATGTTGTTGAAGTTCATCGAGAACGTTAGGTTGTAACGGCTGCCCGGGTTTCCGCCGCCTCCACCAAAAACACCGCCACCGCCAAAACCGCCGCCGCCGCCGCGTGGGCCACCACCACCGCCACCTGGTCCACCGCCGCCTGGTCCACCAGGGCCACGGCCAGCCATGCCGCCACCCATTATGGTGTTGCGTTGACCTTGATCGTTGTTACCACCGCCTCGGTTCTGCTGGTTGTTAGCGTTTGTGCTCCCCTCACTGCCAAAGCTAAACGTCTTGCTAATCCGGAGATTGACTGTAGTTGAACCTGGACCTTCTCCAAAGTTCCTGGGAATCATCATGTCACCAGGCGCCAGCGTGAGCTTGAAGTTTCCGTAAGGAGTGCATCTGAAGTTCACTTGATCTGCACAGTTCACAGAGGAGCCAGCAAGCGCGGGCCGTTCCGTATTGAAGGTGTCACCATTAATGTCGCGACCAAGCGTGATATTGAAGGGGCGACCTGATTGCACGATGATGAATGGATTCAAACTGATTCCCCATGGTGCGCGGAAGTTTCCCGTCATAACGAAACGATGTCTGATGTCGCTTGAGGCTCTACCATACTCAGTACTCAAGTCGTACGGATTTGCAGGAATACTTCCAGTGCCATCAGCGTCGCTATTTGCTTTTGCGAACACGTAGAACGCGTTCATCGAGGCGTTGCGATGGAAACGACTGTTGAAATTTACGATGAACTGATTCTGCTTGAATTGTCCGCTCGACTCATAATCAAAAACATTGCATGTTGTTGAAGGATTGACACTCGGCGGAATGTAGTCGGCGCAATTCAATGGACGAATTCCACTCCCTGGCACACCGGGAATGAAAGTGCCCGGTAATGGGGCATTCAACGGACGAGTGCGCAGTAAGTGCAACGTGCGAACATTGATGTAGCTGGTTGCGACCGTCATATTGTGTGGGAGTTGGTGTTCCACACTAATGACCGCCTGCAACGTGTAGGGAGCCTGAATATTTTCTTCAAGCTTGTAAACTGAACCCGGCACCGAGAAGCTAACGAGTGTTGGCGCACTCGGAATGACAGGAAAGAAATCTGGATTCAAAACGGTGAACTGCTGCTGATTGGTCCCATTCAAACGATTGGCCTGCAACGTTAAATTCTCGCTGACACGATCGTAAAAGACACCATATCCACCACGGATAACCGTCTTGGCCTGTTGACCGCCGCCGGGCGACCAGGCGAAACCAATGCGTGGTGCAAAATTAAGGTTGCTGTCTATATTGCCCTGGTTCTCATAACGAAGACCAAAATTAACAGTTAGGTTCGGTCGTACTTTCCAGTCGTCCTGGCCATAACCACCAAAGTCCCACTGACTCACACTGGCCTGTGGACTCCCTGAAGCAAGCGTAAACTGGCTGGCACCACCGCCGGCAAGGCGAATATCAGCCGGGCTCAGGTTCCTGCCAAGGAACACCAGTGTTCTGCGATAACGCTCAATACTTGTTACTGGAATAAGCGTGCCCGGAATTACCTGATCATTAGCATCGAGTGCTGGACCAAAACCACCCCCGAAAAATGTATAAGTCCCGCCGAAGTTTGAAGGCGCATTGTCGTTGATTGTCAGATAACGAAGTCGACCGCCAACTTTTAACGAATGAGCGTGAATAGCGAATGATGTGTTATTGGTTAACTCAAACTGCTTTTCAGTGTTTGATGACACGCCAACCTGCGAGCCCCCGCCCTGGAACGCATCCTGTACGTTTATCGTAGGAATTGAATTGTTAGCGTCTGACCCACCGCTGGAATGTTCAAACTGAAAACGTGTTTCGTTGACAATAGTCTTATTGATGACTGCGGTTTCAGTTATCTGAATATTGTTTTCGGTGCTCTCGTTGCTGTAAGCACGCGAAGGTAATGAAAACCCGCCGACACCCGTTGTTCGACTGTTCGTCGTATAGCTATATCGAGCAACCAGCGTGTTGTTGGGATTGATCTGAAAATCGACTCGCGGACTAAACGACGTACGCCGGTTAGGAATCGGCACCGTTTCATTGAAGCCAACGATGTTGAGATTCGAATCAAGGACTGTTGCCACTACTACAGCTTCATCGTCTACGTCGCGCTTGTCGAAGTCTACAAAGAACGATGCTTTCTTCTTCGAGATGGGACCACCAAAATTGCCGCTGTACTGGCGCGACTGATGCGGCGGGCGCGCCGTAACAAACGGATTGCGTGAATTCAACGCGTCATCGTTAAAGTTAAACGACACCTGGCCGCGATATCGATCAGTACCTGGTCTCGTTAGGATTTCTATACGACCAAAGCCGAGGCGATCATATTCAGCAGAGAAAGGATTTGAGTTGATGCGAATCTCACGAATTGAAGCTCGTGGCGGCAAACGTCCGCCCGTAAAACCATCGATAAAGATCTGACCCCCGTTTGGACCAGCTGATGGACCAGCCAACGCCTGCAGCGCTGCTGCGAGGTCATCAGGATCGTCTGGCAATGCGTCGATATCGGCCCCTTTCAACACCACTGCGCCGGCATTGTTTTCGGGTTCGGTATTCAGGTTATTTGTATCAGCAGCAACTGTGACCTTTTGCTCTTCAATAGCAACCTTTAATGTTATGTCTAACTGCAAAGGTTTGCCTGCAACAACATCCACTTCTGCATTCTCATAAATTCCAAAACCCGGATTTACAGCACGCAGCGTATACCGGCCCGGTGCCAGCCCGTTGATTGTGTAGGAGCCTCCATCGTTTGTTGTTACCGTTTTTTCGACGCCCTTCGCATCGATTGCTGTCACTGTGACACCAACAATCGCGCCACCCAGTTCATCAAGGACCTGGCCCTTGACTGAACCGTTACGCTGTTGCGCGACCAATAATCCGGCCGTGCTCAGGCATAACGCGACTGCTACCAATATTCTCTTCATTCCAAGCTCCTTCTCGGGTCTTTAACGACTGCGGGGTGTGAATACAGTACCACCTGCAAGTTGGGCCGAATTGTAGCGAAACAAGACGTAAATAGTCTGTCAATGAATTGTAAAGTTTTGTCAGTTTTCGACACGATTGACCTGACACTTCTTTACGGATGAAAATCTCACATTCTTGTAGGATTTCGGCGACTTGCTAACAGTCGCTGATATGGCTTTCAATTACGTCGAACAAACCATGGAACGGGTGCTTGTTATAGACGACGATGTCGGTCTTTGCGAGTTGGTTGGTGAATATCTGCAACCCGAAGGTTATGCGGTTGAGGCAATTCACAACGGCGAGCGAGGGGTGGACCGTGCTTTGGCAGGTGAACACGACCTCGTGGTACTTGATGTCATGCTACCGGGAACAAATGGTTTCGATGTACTGCGTCGCATCCGGGCCAAGTCAAGAATTCCAGTTTTGATGTTAACGGCGCGAGGCGATGATGTAGATCGAATTGTCGGTTTGGAGATAGGCGCTGACGACTATTTACCGAAGCCGTTCAACCCTAGAGAACTAGTCGCGCGAATACGAGCAGTACTTCGCAGGACACAACCTACTGAATCGGCGAATGCGCCCCGCGAACTTATTTCAGTAGGCGACATCGAAATGGACAGCAACACGCGCAACGTTCGCCGGGGCGGAGACGTAATAGAACTTACGGGTGTCGAGTATGACCTACTGGAAATTCTCCTACGCAATGCCGGGCAGATTGTGAAAAGAGAAGAACTTGTAAAGGAAGTTCTCGGACGGGAACTTTCTCCGTTCGACCGTAGCATCGATATGCATGTAAGCAACCTGCGCAAGAAACTGGGCCATCAGCTTAACGGTCTCGAACGGATCAAGACCATTCGTGGCGTCGGTTATATATACGGCGCACCTGCAGAGTAGTAAGAATGAAAATTCCATTTCGTAGTTTGTACCTGAAGATTTTTATATCGTTCTGGGTCACGATGATCTTGATCAACGTGGGACTCTTTATCGCAGTCGCGTTGACCAGGCCGACACCTACAGGGCGCTCGTGGAGAGATCTTGCTCAAGTTGGACCCAATGCGATGAAAGCGGCGGAGGTATTCGAACAACGTGGCCCAGCCGCTCTTGCCGCAGCGCTCCAGGACACGGAAAAGACCTCGGGCGTCTCTTCAACGTTTTTTGATCAGGCGGGTAAGGAATTATCCGGGAGAGCTGTCCAACCGGGCGCGACCGAGTTAATTGAAAAGGCGGTGCAGAGCAACGAGATTGAATTTAATTTTGCCGGAAGAAATACACTGGTTGCTCGACCGGTAGTTAGTCCACGTGGTCTACGGTATACCTATGTCGCCCACATTCCGCGCCAACCGTATCAAATGAGTTTGCAGACCCAAGGACTTCGTCTGTTGATTGTTCTTTTGATTGGCGGAATCTTTTCTTTCTTACTGTCGCGATATTTGACCAAACCGATTCTGAACCTGCGTGCAACAACCAATGAACTTGCCGAAGGAAATCTTGGAGCGCGCATTGCTTCAAACCTGACCAAACGCCGCGATGAAGTAGGAGAGCTAGGGCGTGATTTTAATGGAATGGCCGAGCGTCTCGAGTCGATGGTGAAAGCACAACAGCGACTACTCGGGGACATTTCACATGAATTACGTTCACCACTTGCTCGGCTTGGTGTCGCTCTTGGACTTGCGCGCCAGCGTTCCGGTCCGGAGGCGACAGCCTCGCTAGATCGAATTGAGCGCGAGTCGGACAATTTGAACGAGATGATCAGTCAACTGCTCACACTCAACAGGCTTGAGAGTGGCACCGACGGACGCAAACGCACCAAAGTTGATTTGGCTACCCTGGTTCGTGAAGTTGCTGAGGACGCCGACTTCGAAGCACGAAGTTTGAATCGATCTGTTCAGATTGTTGCTAGTGATCCGTGTTCAATCGACGGTGTCGAAGAATTACTTCGCAGTGCTGTCGAGAACGTAGTCCGCAACGCTGTTCGGTTTACGCCCGAAGGCACCGCCGTTGAAGTAGCACTGCAAAGGCAAAATGTTGCCGGCGACAACTTTGCTGTTATCAGCGTGCGGGATCGTGGAAATGGCGTCCCGGAAGAATCTCTAGAAAAGATCTTTCGTCCTTTTTATCGCACTGAGGATGCGCGTGATAGACAGAGCGGTGGCGGCACAGGTTTGGGTCTTGCAATCACTGAACGAGCTGTTCACATGCATGGCGGCACAGTGGTGGCGAAAAACGCACCCGGCGGGGGCTTGTCAGTAGAGATGAAATTGTTGCTGCCGCTTCGTGAATCCGATCCGAAAACTAAGGCCTCAGATCTCAAGGCCACTCGAATTCCAGCTGGATCTGAAATTTGAGATCAGCTAACCGTTACTCCGGTTCTTTCTCCAACGAACGATCTGCATTTCCACAAATCGAATCACCGCAATCCAGATTAAGGCTGCGGCAAAACCTGCCAGCACGTCTGTGGTGTAGTGCACTCCCAGGTAAATTCTCGAGAGACCAATTAGCAGCACCATAGTTCCCGAGAGTGTCCAGGTCATCAAATTAATGTTTTGGTTATTGATCCGCGCCGTCAGTATCGTTGCGAGTGCACCAAAAAAACAGAAGCTTGCCAGTGAGTGCCCACTCGGAAAGCTGTAAGACTCTGGCGCAAGCAAATTGAAAAATGGGACCGGTCGCGGACGCCGAAACGCGAGCTTGAGCGTTGTGTTCAGTATCGCTGCACCGATCATCGTGATTCCCAGCAGCCATGCGTCTCGCTTCCAATTTCGCAGCATCATCCAGATGAACATTGCACTGGTCGCTGTTGTGAGAAAGAGAGACGACCCTACGAAGGATATGCCACGCATCGTTGCGGTGACCGTCGGTGAGGCAAATTGGTGAACTGCGTTTCGAGTGAACTCATCGAAGTGTCTGGTCTCACCCTCGAGCACTTCGTTTGTAAGCCAGGCAAAGAAGAGTAGAGCGGCAACCGAAGAAGTGATGCCTACGACAAGTGAAAGACTAAGAAATTCCCAGGAAGGCTTTTTGAGGAAACGCATACGTTGGGAATATTATCATCTCTCTAATTTTCATTTTCCATTTGATCTAATGCCTTTAGTAACCCGCCTATTCTAAATACGGACACCAGTCCTGGGAGCGCACGCGTCCCCGCGTGCCCGTTGGCCTAGATTGTTCTCTCTTGGATAAAAAACATGTGATGCGCCGTCTGAGATCAGTGGTGTGTGTTGCGCAGCGGGCACGCGGGGACGCGTGCGCTCCCAGGATCAGTGTCACTATTTAGAATTAGCGGGTTACTAAAGGTATGAGATAGCCTAGAGCCGCTCCGCTCCACAAAAAACGTCCAACCTAAGGT
>JBKPQV010000633.1:0-8240 GCA_046734235.1 Acidobacteriota bacterium | reverse complement strand
CTATCGACCGAATCGAAGAACCCTCAGCTAGGGCCGCTGTAACTGCAATCTTTTTGTCGATGGATAAGTGGTAATTAGACATTGTTTCCGTCTCCAGCAGGATTACTGTACTACGGAAATAGATTATTGTCTACAACTATTTTTGTACTACGGGATTTATTTTATGGACGCGAAAGAAGAGCTATTAAAGCTAACGCTAGGTAAGACATTAGGAGGACTGCTCCTCCTAATAGGCTTCCTAATCTTAGTAGTCTGGCGGGAGACTCTTTTCGGAAAATGGGAGCAAATAGCGGGGGGATTATCCAAGCCAGCGCTATTGGCAATGCTAGGGCTAGCAGTAATAGCAGCAGCGATTGAGGGGATATGTATTGCATACCTCGTATACTTAGTATATCGCGCCCGACAGGCTACTCAGACAGCACCCCCTATTCAGGCTAAAAAGCCCACTAGGGCGTATGGTGTACATTGGGATGAAGACTTGTTTCCGCTTTGTCCGGTTTGTGATGTCTTTCTTCCTATTCGCTTTAATGATAAGCGATATGAGGTTCTTTTCTGCCCAAAGTGCAAGGTGGACTACATCTTGAGAGATGATTACGGCGAACGCGTGTCACTCGTTGACGCGAAATTAGAATTAGAAGACCCCACAAAATAAATTCTGAATCTCAGATTAGGACACCACCTAACTGGCCCCTCACTTGACCCGTCACGCTGCCTTCCCCTAAAGTGACTCGTTTCGAATACACACCATTATTGAATCCAGGAAACTAATCAACTGTGGGAATACGCATTGAAAATCAGTACGAGGGCAGCTTACCAAAGGGCTCATTAGAAGCAATTGAGGACGCATTTAACAGCCTGCCAAGAGAGCATACGCGAGGCTTGGAGAGAATTCGCCTCGTTCCGTACATTTCTGATCCGCGAATCAAAGGCAGCGCTTTCCAGGCGACTGAGCTTCCGGGTCTCTATCACCCCAAGCAGGGTCCCAAAGGCCCCTGGCTGGAACTTGCTGTCAACGTTTTGTTACCCGCTGACAAGCCCTTTCACAAAAGAATCATTCCCCGACTTTCTTTCAAGAGCAACCTGGTTGCACTAGTCATTTCCCTTGTTGGCCAACATTATCACCTAACGCTCCGCCATTCTTTGAAGAAGACACAACTAGAGCCTGCGATTCGTGCTTACACCGAAAAGCAATTGAAACTCTGGAACGAAAGAAAGCATAGTTTCCGCGCACGCCTATTCAAGCCATTGCAGCCAACGTTTGAACGTTGGGCCAAGGGCTTACAAAAACGCGCTGCGGCTGAGAAGAAGAGATCCCTCGCTTCGAAGTGATGCTCGGACTTGCAACCGTAGCTAGTCTTTCACGCACCAGTCTGAAAAGACCCGAATATTCGTGTTGGTAGTTGGGACGTTATTGGTGTGAGTTCGTGTTGTTTCGTGGATCGTTCTTGACCAAACAAACGATCGATCCACGAATTCACACGAAACTTGCACGAATGAGGAGAACTGACTTTCTGTCTTTGAAGGTGGTGTGAAATGAGACTCCCCGGCAAAGACTAACCGGCAGGTATTAGTCCTGTCCGTCGATTTCGTCTGCAATTGCCCTCAAGACTAACGCTACATCGCTATCAGGAACGCTGGAAGCGCGAAACTTGATTTCCAGGTTGAAGTCCTTATCTGGTGAGGCGTATTTGAAGGTGTAGGGTTTTGCGTCGGGTACGACTCTTGGTCCCATTTCCTGGCGCCGTGCCTCGCGAGCATCGTTGCGATTCAATCCCTTAGAAACGATCTGCTTTGCCAAACCGAGCATTGTCTCGTCGTCAGGTTGGCGAACAATCTGGAGGAGAGATGACTTGGCAGTAATCTCCCCATCCTTGCAGATCTGTCGAACTTCGTCCGGAATCTTGGCAATCGCCATTGCTTCAGTAACTGTGGTTCTGCTCTTCCCAACTTTGCGGGCAACGTCATCGTGTGTATAGCCAAACCGTTCGCAGAGCGCCAGCAAACCATCCGCCTCTTCCCAGACAGTGAGATCTTTGCGCTGCATGTTTTCAATGAGCGCAATCTCCGCGATCGTTCCATCATCCACTTCCATTTCCACACAGGGCACTTCCTTGAGACCAGCCTTTTGTGCAGAACGGAAACGTCGTTCGCCGGCAATGATCATCCAGCGACCCGTTAGTCGATTTGGCTTCACGAGAAGGGGTTCGAGCACACCCTTCTCAGCGATCGAGGCTGTCAATTCCGTAAGATCGCCAAAGTCAGTACGCGGCTGTTCCGGGTTAGGATCGAGTTTGTCGAGAGGGATCATGCGTCCGATTTGCGCCGGGCGATTTTGTGATAATTCCTCGACGTAGTGTGCGTCGTGACGCATTTGCAGGCCAGTTGGTAGTCCCCTCTTAGACACGGCTGATTACCTCTTCACAAAGTTTTCCGTATTCAATAGCGCCTGACGAGTTTGGCGCGAAGCTGAAGATCGATTCCTTGTAAGCTGGTGATTCTTCGAGTCGAACACTCTTGGTAATCACAGTATCAAATAGCTTTGGTCCAAATACATTCTTGATTTGATCATGAACTTCACGTGCAAGCGTGGTGCGCTTGTCGTGAAGAGTTACCAGAACGCCTAACAATTCCAGGTTAGGGTTAGGTCGCGCCTTAACTTTCTCTATCGTTTCCAACAAATCGTCCGTGCCTTCCAGGGCAAAGTAGGATGACTGGATCGGGATCAATACATGTGATGCAGCGACGAGCGCGTTGACGGTGATAAGACCAAGGGTTGGCGGCGTATCGATGACAATGACATCGTAAGTTTGGCGAAACGGTTCGAGCCGATCTTTGAGGCGAAATGGAGCATCGAAATCACCAACCAACTTCGACTCGAGCTTCGCAAGATTGATACGGGCCGGAACGACTTCAAGGTTTTCGACTGGCGTGCGGTAAACGGACTCCTCAACCGGAGCCTGGCCATCCATCATCAAGTCATAAACAGAACGTTCAACCGTCTGTGGATCGAGAAATGAAATTGAACTGTTGCCTTGAGGATCGAGATCGAGAAGAAGGACGCGTTTTCCGAGTCGGGCAAAAGCGGCGGCTAAATTAATTGCGGTGGTAGTTTTCCCTACCCCGCCTTTTTGATTGGCGATGGCAATTACCATTCGCTGCACTATTGGATTCTCACGTTGTTAATATTCATTCAATAGGCCTTCATCCTGAACGTTACATCGGCAAGTCGCCAGCTTCACCAATGACGTCGGGCCATTCTTCTTCTGCAGCCTGGAGTTCTCCTTCTTCACCTTCTTCGGTCGGCATTGTGTTACGCGAGGCCTTGATTACTTCCATATCAACAAAAATCGGACAATCGGTTCTCAGTGCCAACGCAATCGCGTCAGAAGGTCTCGAGTCGAGACGCATAAGATCTCCCTCGCTGTTGCGCATTTCGATCTCCGCAAAAAAGGTGTTGTCTTGCAAACGAGTCACGACTACACGTTCCACCTCGACACCAAGTTCCTTAATCAGATTGCGTAACAAATCGTGAGTCATCGGGCGCGGCGGCGAAATCTTTTCAATCTCGAGAGCTATTGCATTTGCCTCGTATGCGCCAACCCAAATGGGCAACATTGTGTCGCTTTGCACGTCCTTCAAAATAATAATCGGTGTACCGCTATTGGGATCCATCATTAGAGCTCGGATTTTTACTTCAATTTCCATACTACGTAACCCCTTACGCTCCCCTGACCGACTTTATCATGGTGCCGTACAAGCTGTTAGTTTTTGTTTTCGTGATTTCCACCTTTACTATTTCGCCTTCAAGGCTGCCGTCAGCAGTAAAGTTAACGACCTTATGACAAGTGGAATGTCCAGTCAGATCAGATTGTGAGCGTGAACTCTGCCTTTCAGCAAGCACACTTAGTGTTCTGCCTAGATAAGAACGATAAACTTCTTCCTGTCGTTTCCGCTGAACCGCTTCGAGCTCCAAGAACCTGGCGGTCTTTTCAGCCTCGGGAACGGTGTCCTCAAAGCTTGCAGCTGGAGTACCGTGTCTCTTCGAGTACTTGAAGATGTACAAACCGTCGTAAGAGCACTCCTCAACCAAACCTACCGTCTCACGAAAGTCTTCTTCAGTCTCCCCCGGGAAACCAACAATTACATCGCTCGTTAATGCAAGCCGGCGTTTCGAAGCTTTGATGCGATCAATTCTTCCAAGGTAATCAGCTCGGGTATGGCCGCGCCGCATCAACTTCAAAATACGATCGCTACCCGATTGCACAGGAAGATGAACCCAGTCACACAAGTTTTCATTCTCTTCGATTGCAGCAACGATGTCTGGATGAAAGTCGCGTGGAAAAGAGGTAGTGAACTTGATGCGCGGCATCCCTGTCGCACTCACTGCGCGTAGCAAGCGACTAAATGGAGTTGCGCCGCCAAAACTATCGAGACCATTTTCAACGCGCGGACGATAACTATTAACGTTTTGTCCGATGAGATGAATCTCTTTGTAGCCGAGTTTTTGGAGTCGTCGTACCTCTTCAATAATTTCACTTGCCGGGCGGCTACGTTCACGTCCCCGAGAATAAGGGACGATGCAAAACGAACAGAATTTATTACAACCTTCGATGATAGGAATGAAAGCAACGTGCGGTGAATGTCGCTCAACTGGCGAGACGTCCCATGAATCATTTGCGTCTCTTTCGGCGAGATCCAGAACATGCCGTTCGCCGTCTTTGACTCGGCCCAATAAATTGGGAAGGCGATCGGTTGCTCTTGTGCCGACGACCAGGTCAATCGCCGACGATTGTTTGAAGAGCGCCTCACCCTCGAGTTGGGCCATACAGCCCATCACGCCGACTACTGGTTTTTTAGTAGTGGCGGCGCGGATTTCACCTATACGCGTGTAGACTTTCTGTTCAGCCTTTTCACGGACGGAGCAAGTATTTAGCAGAACAACATCGGCATCGTGCTCAGAATCACATAAGTCGTAGCCCGACTGGCGCAGACCGGTTGCGGCGCGTTCAGTATCGGCTACATTCATCTGACAGCCGAATGTT
Organism: Acidobacteriota bacterium; assembly: GCA_046734235.1. GTDB lineage: Bacteria > Acidobacteriota > Blastocatellia > Pyrinomonadales > Pyrinomonadaceae > PSRF01. The sequence continues at coordinate 3,198 of JBKPQV010000633.1, read as the reverse complement.
TCTATGTAAACTCTGGGTTTCATTGCCACAATCCAACTCGTTTGTGCGACAGTCTATCAGAAATCATTTCCTGAGCGCGATAGTGTGATTTCCGAATGTACTTAACCACAAAGGCACAAAGACTCAAAGACAAAAGGCATCATATACGAAAAGGAAAAGTTCTATTGGTGCCTTAGTGTCTTTGTGCCTTTGTGGTTAAGTAACGTTTGATTTCAGGTGAGCTTGATTCTTCAATGCCGCGCGAGTAGTATCGCGTCGGTTAGCAAATCCCAGTAAAAGAAAGGCTCCTCATGTCCTTTAACAAAATAATCATCGTGGGACATCTCGGTCGAGATCCAGAACTTCGTTACACTGCCCAGGGAACTCCCGTTTGTTCTTTCAGTATGGCAACCACGGAGAAACGCAAAGATCGCAGTGGTGAAGCCCAGGATCATACGGTATGGTTCAGGGTAACCTTGTGGAATCGACTCGCGGAAACTGCCTCACAGTACTTGCAAAAGGGTAAGCAGGTTTATATCGAAGGTCGCTTACGAGTGGAGGAATTCACCGATCGCGAAGGACGACCACGGCAGTCACTCGAAGTGAATGCGACTGATATGCATTTCATTGGTTCACGCCAGGACGACTATTCGGGTGGTGAGCGTGTGGCGACGGCATCAGCTTCAACGAGCAGTGCTTCATCGTCGCCGCAAGAGGCACCTGAGCTGTCGGACGAAGATATTCCTTTCTAGTTAGAAGCGAATATTCAGAATTATTAGGTTGGTGTTGCGCCCGTTGCCTCATCAGCGGTGCCCCAACGACCAAAGTGTCGGAGTTTGCTGTAGCGACGCGTGAGACGGTCTTCTTGAGAACAACTAACGGCTTCAGCGAGTCGTTCACTGAGGGCCGAGTCGAGATAGCGAGCTGCCTGGTCGTAGTCGTTGTGTGCGCCGCCCGGAGGTTCGGGGATTATCTTGTCGACGATTCCCTCCTTAGCCAGATGTTGCGCAGTCATACAAAGTTCTTCAGCTGCACGTGGCGCCTGAGATGAATCCTTCCACAAGATTGCTGCGCAGCCTTCCGGGGTAATCACTGAATAGGTGGCGTTCTCCAACATTAGAACTTGATCTCCAACGCCAATAGCCAGTGCGCCACCTGAGCCACCTTCACCAATTACGGTGACGATGATCGGAACCTTAAGCTTAGCCATTTCGCGCAGGTTGTAGGCGATCGCTTCTGCTTGCCCCCGTTCTTCTGCGTCAATGCCGGGATAAGCGCCAGGTGTGTCAATGAACGTAAAAATCGGCCTACCAAACTTCTCACCAAGCTTCATGACGCGAATTGCCTTCCGGTACCCTTCAGGCTTGGGCATACCAAAGTTTCTGTAACTGCGTTGTTTTGTATCGCGGCCCTTTTGGTGACCGATTACGACGATCGGCAAACCGTGGAACTTAGCCAGACCACACACGATTGCCGGATCTTCTGCAAATCGTTTGTCGCCGTGTAGTTCTACGAAGTCTTCAAAGAGTCGCTCAACAAAATCCAGCGTATAGGGTCGGTCAGCGTGTCGTGCCAAAAGGACGCGATCAAACGCAGATATCGTCTCTTCCGCGGGTTGCGCGGGTTCGCTCGTTTTTTCGTTTTTCTTATCTTTAGCCATCTCAGATTTTGTTAGTTAACCTGGCTTCGAGCTTGAGTCGCAAATTTTTCTATCGTCACCTGACACCCGAGACCTTTTAATGCCGCCTCCAACTCTGCACTCCGCCGAACTCTCAAAGCGGGATTTGCCTTAATGCGCACCGTCGTTCCTTCGTCCAACTCGGCCTCCAAGGTTATGTCGCAGTCTCCCGGATAAGAACTCAGCACGCTCAGAATCGAGTCGAACAATGATGGGTAGTCATCATGCCTCGGTGTACGCAAAACTACAAACTCAGTCGTTTCAGAAGCAGCGTCTATCGTCTGGACCTGGTCGACAATTATTGTGGGTGGGTTATCCTCGCTTAACTCCAGCCGGCCCTTGATGATTGCTGCAAGGTCATTTTGGATTACAGCAGCGTGCTTCTTATAAACTTCAGGCCAGAGCACGCACTTTGTTCCTCCAGCTTCATCCTCGAGTCGGAGTAGGGCGAACTTGTCGCCCTTCTTTGTGGTTCTGATTTGCAAGTCGCCAATGATGCCCCCGGATACGACTCGGGTGCCAGTGTTCATCGCTGGTAACTCCGACGACTTTGCGGCCTTTAAGCTCTGAAGAAGTTCGAAGTGTTTCTCCAGGGGATGACCGGTTATGTAAAAGCCGAGGGCTCCCTTTTCGGCGGCTAGCATCTCGGGAGTCGACCACCCTTTTGCGCTGGGAGGGATTTCCTTGGCGTAGTCCGTTTCCTCAGGGAGGCCACCAAAGAGACCTGACTGGCCTTGAATCCGTTCTCGTTTTGCTCGTTGAGCCCTGGAAAGTGCGTTGTCAATCGAATTGAATAGTGCGCCGCGCCAATCGCTAGCGTTCCGGGAGTCTTTAAGCGAATCGAAAGCACCGGCGCTCACGAGACTTTCAAAAACTCTTTTGTTTAAGGTTGACGTATCAACTCTCTCGGAGAAGTCAAAGAATGACTTGAAGGGGCCGCTCTCTCGCGCTTCACAAATGGCTTTAACTGCTGACTGACCCAAGCCCTTAATCGCCGTAAGACCGTAACGAATTGCCCCGCTTAAGGGTGTAAACCCGGAATTACTCTCGTTGACGTCAGGGGGCAGCAGCTGAATCTTTTGAGCCCGTAGTTCCTTGGAGTACTTAAACACTTTAGCGGCATCCTGGGCTTCACTTGATAGTACTGCAGCATAAAAGTGTTCGGGGTAGTGTGCCTTTAGATAGGCCGTCTGGAAGGCTAAATAAGCATAGGCCACGCTATGGCTTCGGTTGAATCCGTAGTCGGAAAACTGTGCCATCAAGGAGAAAATCTTTTCCGCCTTTTCCTTCTTAATTCCCCTCTCAACGGCGCCGTTAATGAACTTCTCCTCATGGACGGCCATCTCTTCGCGCTTCTTTTTACCCATCGCGCGTCGCATGAGGTCAGCTTCGCTAAGTGTATAACCCGCAAGCTTCTGAGCGAGCTGCATTATCTGCTCTTGATACACAATGATGCCGTACGTATTGCTGAGAATGTCCTTCATCTCCGGTACCAAATAGCGGACGCTTTTCTTGCCATGGTGCCTGAGAATAAACTCGTC
>JBKPQV010000632.1:0-5141 GCA_046734235.1 Acidobacteriota bacterium | reverse complement strand
GGTGGACACTGGAGAATTGCGACGCAGTCTTAGTACGGCAGTTCCCTGCGCGAAACCTGGGGAGTCTCGCGCCCTGAACGCCGTCAAAGGACCGTCGTTAATCATGGCTGGCAGTGGCATGTGTACTGGCGGAAGAATCATGCATCACTTGCGAGCAAACCTGCCGGATCCTGACACTGCTGTCTTGATCGTTGGGTTTCAGTCGAAAGGAACGCTGGGAAGAAAACTGGTCGATAAGGCAAAAACCGTCAGGATCTTTGGTGAAGAAGTTCCAGTACGTGCCTCGATACACACTATGGGTGGCTTTAGCGCGCACGCCGACCAAACAGGATTGTTGGATTGGTACAGCGTAATGGCGCCAGCAAGACCCCGCACAATCATTACGCACGGTGAAGATCGAGCGAGAACCGCTTTTAGCGATTTGCTGCAAAGTCGTTTTGGCGTGAAGACCGACATGCCAAAAATTGACGACGTAATTGAGATTTGAAGACACAGAACTGTCAGGAGAGAATCAATGACTGCTAGTGAATCTATTTCGAGAACAAACGCCGTAAGTCTCGATAACGAAGATGCGGTAAAGCAGGTCCTCATGGACTCAGTGCTGGGTCTTTGGGATGTTGTCAATAATCTCACCAGGCTCAAACCGTCGCGCCGGGATCGATACCGCGTAACAATTTTTGGCTCTGCACGAGCAAAACCCGGCACCGTTGCCTATGAAGAAACAAAGCGTGCGGCCGCAGCGCTCGCAGAACTGGGATGCGACATAATAACCGGCGGCGGTCCCGGTTTGATGCAGGCTGCTAACGCCGGTGTCGAAAGCTCCGGTGGCGCACAATCAGTAGGGATCCGAATAGATCTACCGTTTGAACAAGACGTAAATCCTTTCGTAGGACTTGCCTACGAGCATCGCACGTTTTTCACGAGACTCCATCACTTTGTCCTCGCTTCTGACGCCTTCATAGTGGCACCCGGCGGCATAGGCACTGTGTTGGAGACGATGCTTGTCTGGCAACTCCTGCAGGTCAATCACCTCGACAAAACGCCGCTAATTCTGGTTGGTAAGTTATGGCCCGGATTAGTTGATTGGGTTCGCGATTCTATGTTGTCGTTCGAGACACCATTGATAAATCCAGAAGACGTGGACATCCCAGTCTGTGTCGCGAATGCGGATGAAGCGATTGCGATTATTCGAGAGCATCGTAAACATTGGTTGGTGAAGAATGCTTCAGCGGCGGGATGAAAGCTGAAAAAGATCTATTGGTCATTTCTCATTTGACATTGATCATTTTCCATTTCTAAGACGCTCCGCGCTTCAGAGGTGTCCGACATGCTTTAGCCTGTCGGGATCATTGAGATATTAATCCGCACCATATCGGACACATGTGAAGCGCGGAGCGTCCAAAAATGGAAAATGATCAATGTCAAATGAGAAATGACCAATGAGGCTTTTATTTCCGCTTTAGCACCACCGCCGTCAAATCATCCTTTTGTTCAGTGCCCTCGCAGAAACTCTCAACCGCGGCGCGAAGTTTTTCGATAATTTCGGTGGCGGAACAATCGCGCGCTTCGCGAATCGTTTTTTCAAGTCGCTCTAAACCGAAGTCTTCCCCTTTGGGATTCTCCCACTCGTAAAACCCATCTGTTACGAGCACTAGCATGTCACCCTGGCCCAGGGTTCGCGCTCCTGAGTCTTCGTAACTGATACCTGAAATCATACCCAATGGGATTCCCTGGGCCTCGAGGTTCTCCATCTGGTCCTTATCTCGTTGGTACCAGAGTATTGGACCATGTCCGGCTGATAAGACCTTAACGTCTGATTTCTCCGGATCGAGAAACATTACTGCAAATGTGACGAACCTATTGTCGGAAAGATCGCTGGCCAACAAAGTATTGAGCCGATCCAGAACCTTGTCGCCTCCCCCATTTGAGAGAAAACTAGCGCGTGCGTAAGCGCGACAGAGAGCACTCACCAGCGCTGGTCCAATTCCGTGGCCGGTGGCGTCGGCTAAGCTAATTGCTACGCGCCCGTCCGGTAGTGTCTGCCAGTCAAAATAGTCACCGCCAGTTTGATCGGCCGGCTGATTCCAGCCGGCGATATCGAAGTTTTCTAATTTTAGCGAGTTCGCCGGCATCAAGCCTTGCTGAATCGAGCGTGCGATCTCCAGGTCGCGATTAATACGCTCCAATTCGCCTTGTAATTGCGCCTCGCGGAGTGCGGCCGATACGTGGATTCTGATTTCTCCGGCAACAAGTGCTGCCAGGATACCCGCCGCCAGGATCGCACCAGCGTAGCTGTAGTACATCGCCAGGCTTAGTTCAGGATTCGGATAAGTGGCGCCTACGTAGAAGACAATGAACAGGTAGCCGAGCGCTGAGAGCACTCCGGTTAGCAATGCAAGCGTCGGGTTAAGTCTGAGTGTGGAAAGAATGATGAGAAGGAAGTAGAGCAATACAGCAGGTGCGACTAGTACCTGGTAAGGAGTGAACCATCCACTAGCGAGCAAGATAAAGAGCGCGATGGTGGGAATCTGGCTCTCCAGCAAGACATTGAGCACCCATTTTTCGCCTGCGACCTCTCGTTCCCCGTGAAGTGCTCCTTTTATCGTAAGTAGTAGGTGGGCCTCGTGAGCGGCAACCAGCAAGAGGACGCCACCTTGAATAGCAGTTAGAAGGTAACTTTCTGTAAGAACTCCTCTAGCGATAACAAAAATAATTACTGCGGCTAATAGGGATAAAATGCCAAGGACTCGATATGACTCACTCTTTAGCGCAGCCCGTTGAAAGGCCTTCGACTTCACCGCATCGGCGCTCATCCGAATAGAATCCTTTCGTTTTAGGAGAAACTGAAAACCTCAGTAGCTTCTATTGGTGAGTCTGTTTTGAGAACTGTCAAAACTGACAGTTTTCGAGAGCCGGCCTTGAATGGCACAGTGGTAGAGAGAACCGTTAGTAAGAGGGCTTGCCGCTGGATCTCAGATCTCCACGTGCATTGAAACAAGCCGCGGTTCGTGTTAAATAACAATCAGGAAAGTTTTCCCTTCATCTTCCAGTGAATAACAACCCCTTCAATTTGCAGCAAAGCCCGGTCTCTTTTGGCCGGAGATTTCCAAACAAGAAGGTAAACGACAGGATGAATGAAGGCCTCAGCCCAATTTTGATTGTAGAGGACCGGGCAACCGACCTCGATTTAACTATTCGCGCTTTCGCAAAGAGAAAAGTTCTCAACCCGATAGCAGTCGCACGAGATGGTGAGGAAGCTCTCGCTTACATTGACCGTTGGCAAACTGGCGAAAGACTTCCCATCTTCGTGCTCTTGGATATAGGCTTGCCCAGGGTGAGTGGACTGGAAGTCTTGCAAAAAATCAAAGAGACTTCCGTTTGCTCGTCTATCCCCGTTATCGTTTTAACAACGTCAGAGGAAGATCGAGATATTGAAGAGGCTTATAAACTCGGATGCAACTCCTATATTGTAAAGCCAGTGGAATTCGATCGCTTTATGGAGGTTGCAGCTCAAATCGAAGTATATTGGGGGGCGTATAACACACCACCCATTTAGTAGATGAGAATTCTTTACGTCGAAGACAATCTGCTAGATGCCGACCTGACAGTTCGCTCTCTGCGGAAAGTCGACCCTTCCTTCGATGTACAAATAGTCCCCACAGTCGAGGCAGCCATGGTGCGGCTGAGTCAGTTCGATAGGGCTCCGCTGGATTTAGTGCTAACTGACATGCACCTCAAAGACGGTGATGGGATTGCACTGCTAAAACACATTCGAGAGCATTCCTATCCAGTTGCCGTTGTCGTTGTCACTGGAATGGGAGACGAAGAGACTGCGGTAACCGCGCTCAAAGCCCGAGCTGATGATTATGTGGTCAAGCGCCAGGATTATCTAAGCCGACTTCCAAATGTCCTGCAAAGCGCTGTACAGCACTTCCGCGCAGACGCCTCACGCCGGTTACGACCGCTGAAAGTCCTTTATGTTGAGCCAAACCAAACCGACATCGCTAATACTCGCAGCCACTTTGCGCTTCATGCCGAACATATTCATATCAGCTATGTAAATAGCCCAAACGAAGCCGTTTATTTACTGCAAGAACCGAATACGAATGGGCCATATGACATTCTCCTGCTGGCTTTCGAACTCCCAGAATTAAGTGCGTGGGAGGCACTCAGAGAAGTGCGCTCATCGGTTAGTCAGGACTTTCCCGTGATCCTTGTTTGCGGACCGGACAGCGAAGAATTTACAAGTCAGTCACTAAAACGTGGCGCGACCAGCTATTTAGTTAAGCGTCCCGGATATTTGTTTCAACTGCCATGGGAACTAGAGGACGCACAAGCTAATTTAGAGCTTCGCCGTCGTGAGGCAGCACTACAAGCAAGTGAAGCTCGCAATAGTGCAATTCTTAATGCCATACCTGATCTGATGTTCCTAATGGACCGTGATGGAACATATCTGGACTATAACGCGAAAGACAACTCGCTATTATTTGTCCCTCCCGACCAATTTTTGGGCAAGAACATATCAGACATTATGGAGCCGGAGTTGGTGGCCCGCTTTAAACGCTGTTTCGAATTCGTATCTGACAAACCGGTTGTAATGGAGTATCAGTTGCACATCGGGGACAGCCTTCACGTTTTTGAGACATCGATGGTCCTTTGTGAGGGAGACAAAATACTCGCTATGGTGCGCGACATTTCTGAGCGTAAAGAAGCAGAAGTGGCCTTGCGCGAAAGTGAGGAGCGACTCCGACTGGCCCAACAGGCCGCTCGCGTAGGCACATGGGAATGGGATGTGCGCACGGGCTCAGCGGTTTGGTCTCAAATGCTTTGGGATCTTGTTGGGCTGCCAGCCGCTAAATTTGCCCCTGCCGTCGATGCTTTCCTCGAGATGATACACCCTGACGATCGGGACCTTGCTTGGGCCAACGTTAATAAGGCTTTAGCCGAGGGTGAAATGTATCAGGACGAGTTTCGAATTGTGCGTCCGGATGAAAAGATCATCTGGTTATCTTCAAGTGGTCGCGTAATTCGTTCGGCAGACGGGCAGCCCGAACGCATGCTAGGCGTCAATATCGACATCACCGAGCGTAAGTTAGCGGAGGAGTCTTTAAAGAGCGCGCTTTCGGAGGTTCAACAGCTCA